>DATMYT010000306.1:0-5910 GCA_035560855.1 Negativicutes bacterium
CTCGTAAGCAGCTTGCTGCAAAACGGGGGCGTCCAAAAGATTTTTCACCTTTGCGAATAAAAAATGCCAGCCATGACAGCCGGCAAAGAATCAATCAAAAAGCTATCAATAACTATATGGGTTTGTAACGTAGAACCAGACTCCGTTAGCACCTTGACCATTGGTTTGTCCGGGTGCTGTATCACCCACCCAGTAATAGAGCGGCCAACCACGGAATGTACTCTGCTTCTTTCCATCAGCTCGGGTAATGACACCAAACTCTTTAGCATCCATTCCAGCCGGAACCATTATATTATCGTTGTAGAAGACGGGCCAACGATCCACGCATTGTCCTGCACAAGTACTGGCGCCACTTGCGTCTTTGGAAAAATAGTACAATGTCCTTCCATTAGAATCTGCCAAATACAGGTCTGCTCCTTTGGGGATCACTTTTACCGGCGCAGCCGCCGCTATACTGAAGGAACCCATCACAAGGATCATTAGGGGAACGAGGAGTAAAAAAGCCGTTGTCTTTTTAAATCTCACAATATCCACCCCCTACTAAATTTTTAGAGCTTGGGAATCTATTCAGCATTTTTGACTCCTATTTGAATGTGATCAATGAAAACTGCGTAAGCGTGGCTCGATTTCTTGTCCCCGGACCGTTCATCATGTGCCAGGCCGTATATTGTTCGGCATATGGGTCGTTGGCCGATATTCCGTCCACCGGAAGCACGACCTGCAAACCGCGCATGGCTGCACCAACCGCTGTATGCAAAACGGCTCCATTAGCCGCTGTTCCTACGATGACAACCGTTTTGATTCCCCGATCCTTCAGAATCTTCTCAAGCTCAGTGTTGTAGAACTTGTCCACGCTGGAACTGACCACAGGGTCACTCGCTAAAGGAGCTACGGCAGGAATGATCTGTTCCGATTTCCCTTTGGGGATCGTGCTATACACCACAGTCATCCCCTTCTCACGAGCCAGCGCTAGAAACGATGCAATTTTGGGCACGGAAGCGGCGCAGCGGAGACGCTCTTTCGTACACAAAGGCTCTTGAATATCCAGAATGAGAAATGCAGTGGAAGCACCCTCCAGAGCCACCGGTTTTAGTTCCGGCGCTACTGGAATCGACACAGATTTCCATTCATCAATGATGGTCGGTTCCGGCGTTTCTACGGCGGCCAATGCCGGAGTTGCCAGAACCATTACGCACAGTGTTGCGATGACCCACAAGGACATGCTCTTTGTCTGGCTCTTCATACTATCTACTTCTCCTTTTCTTTTTTCTGGACTACTTGATTGCGTATATTTCCGTCAATATTTTCTCATCGCCGCCTAATTACCCCAGTATCCCGGGCGATTGTAGTGTCTATGGAGTCCGCTCTCATACTCTCGATTCAGAGGAGATTCCTCCGTGTATTCAGGCGCCTGTTGGATCGTATCCCGGGAAAGATTGACGAATACTTTTGACAGATCCCAACTCACGCGCTCAATCCATTGTGGTGAAATCAGGATTTTTTTACCGGGCCACCAGTTTCGTGTATCGATGACCAAATAGCGAATCGCCCACGTTGCATCCTCAATGATGAAATCCTCAACGTGACCAATCTCCCCGTCTGTAGCCTGGATATTATAGCCGCTCACAACGGAAGTACTGCGCAAATGGAGGTCCCATGGTTTGCCACCCGAGTTTAAGGCTCTTGGTTTGCCAATTTCTCGCTCAATACTGGGGGAAGGCCCCCACATTAAGGGTCCATTCCAGTACATCGGCCACCCATAATAGCCATAGTAGGACTCTTCGAATTGGCGTGATACAGGCTTATCCGTAGTCAATAACGGGCTATCCTCAATCTGCTTTTGGGTCAAATCAACGGCGATGTATTTTTCTTCTTTATTCACCGTTTCCAGTGCATAGGGGGAGATCAACACCTGTCGGGTCGTGAGCCAAGTTCCTGTATCCGCGACCAGATAACGAACAGCCCAGTGATGGTCATCAAAATAGAATTCCTTGACCTTTCCGACATCCCCATCGAGGCCATGCAGTTTGTAACCTGCCAAGGTCTTGGCTTTGTTAAGCATAATCCTCACCCTCTCTTTTTCGCAGGCGGCAACTCTACTATTCTGGTTCTTCCGTGATTTCAGTTGGTTTTTGGCTGCGGGTTTTTGCCGACAGTTCTTTGGCTTTTACCGGCAACTTCTGGATGTTTTTTACCAGTTCTTCCCGGATTTCTTTACCGGCTTTTGGCGCCAACAATACCCCTGCAACAGCGCTCACTGTCAATCCTACCGTTGCACCAACCGCGACCTGTTTACGCACCTTTTTTTCCCGTTCCCATCTACTTGGCGGCAATAAATCTTTCAATGACATAGCTTTCCCCTCCTCTAACCATAATAACGTCAATGTGTTCTTTACCCCACATTATCTATAGCTTACGCTATATTCACGAGTAGTACATTAGACAACGAATAAACGTTTGCTTACGAAAGCCAGATGCGTTTTATTACGTTGTAACAAGGGAAGCCGAACTATTTTTGATCAGCTTCCCTTTCCTATGTCAACCGCAACACTGCCGAATGTTTGGGATCGGTCCGGCGAATGCTTCGGCGTTGCGGACTATTTGAGTTTGGCAATGCTAGGCCAGTACGCATTAACAGTAGCTGCAATTTTCTGCTTCCCTGGGATATCCAAATGAATCCCATCAATTCCCAGCCGAGTTGGCAGAGTCCCATCGGCAGATGCCATTTCTCCGACTGCATCAATATGTTCCTGCGTCCGGATGAAATCATTTACCGACTGAAGCTGTATTTGCCAATCAGATACTGTCGATTCCGCAAACACTTTATATATGTTGTCTGGATTAATCGGCGGCAATGTCAAAAATATCGGTCGAATCTTATTTGCCAGAGCTTTTTCCTTCAACGACTTCAAATCTTCGATAACACTTTCCGCCCTTACTCCTGCTCTCAAACTATTTGTACCGCCCATAATCAGCAGATACTGTGGATGGAAAGGCAACACATCCCGGTCAAATCTTTCAACCATTGTCCGGGACGTATCACTACTTCTTCCCAAGTTGATCGTTGGGAAATTCAAGTAATTGAGGTAACTGTACTCCCAGTCAGCCGGTGAATGGGAAACACCGCCGCCGCCGTGCGTTATACTGTCGCCAAAAGTCGCCACGACGAAATTAAAATCCGGGTTTACGCTAAATTCTCCGGCGTCAGAATACACGCCAACCGGGTTTCCATTTGCATCCAACCCTCTGACCCGCCACCAAAATGGACGCGCAGATTGTCTGGGCATTTCATCATAACAGTCAAACCCAACGGCAATAGCGGAATCAATCCTGTGAATTGAAGGAGTAATCCCATTGGGGTTTTCGGGAAGATCATCCATAATTTCTACTTCATACTTTTCCGCACCAGCGATCGGAATCCATGCATACACCGGATACAGCAGCGTACTGCCTGCACTTTGATTAAAAATCGAGGTCGGAATCGGTTTTTGAAGAGGATTTTTTTTTCGGTCAACATATACCTTCTTTGCATCGGAGAAGGCGGCTAAAGGATTACCGTCAAAATCCAAGCCGCGAACCCGCCAGAAAAAATATGCGCCCTCAAAATGAGTAGATAAATCAGCGTTAAATCCGTTGACATAAATTTTACGGGTGGAAAAGAATGGACGGATGTTTGATTGTTGGGTCCCTGTGTTTTGGGGTATTTCATTAAATAGCTCAATTTCATAAGACACGGCCCCCGTTACCTTAGCCCATCGCAGCATCGGCTTTAAGGAAACCGGATCTTGCCGGAAAAACTGCTCGCTCATAACCGCCTGTTTCAAATTACTATTTGGTAACGTTTTCGCTCCAATAGCAGGAAAAAAAGATCCTCCCGCCAAAACCACCATCGTAAAACTCAACCCAAAACTGAGGGGAAAAATCTTTCGGCGCAATAGGCTTCTCATAATTTTCCTCCTATATCATCGGAGAACTATCGGCCCCGATCTTCCTTACGCAAATTACGGCGTCGCTTTTCTTACAGCTAATGGCTGCATTGTTTTTGTCATCGGCTTTGAGGTTACTGTCGGCGCAGTTGTTGTGAAGGCCGGGAATGCCGTTTGCGCAGGGGGCGCTCGTTTGGCTTGCGGCGGGTCTATGGTTGCATAATAATTGCCATCATCAAGATGTGCATTCGCGGGGAGATTTCGCTGGTATTCATCCGCCATTCTTTGCGCTGCGACCTGAACATTGCCGGAGAAAGGAACTCCCTGCATCTCAGCCACCTTCCGACTGAGCTTCATCACATCGGGGACCCAATAACTGATGTCGTTAATATAGTAAGGCAGTCCTTCCACCATGTGGACCTTCAGTCCTGCGCTCATTCCTTCCTTCAGTTGGCGGGCCAGGCCCAACATTACGGGCATCGGCATGTTCGTATCCAGAGCCGCCGATACTTCCCTGATAATACTGGGCAACTTCACAATGATCGATAGCGTACTCATCTCCGCTATCACGGCTTTAATAAATTTTTGTTGTCGGCGCACGCGTCCAATATCGCCTTCGTCATCGCGATACCTTACATACTGAAGAGCGGTCTTGCCGTCAAGTCGCTGCAGCCCCGGCTGCAAGTCAATTACAAAATGTTCCCAGGTATCTTCATATTGCATCCGTTGGTCTACGTCGATCATTACTCCACCGATGGCATCGACAACACGGCCAAAACTTTCCAAATCTACTTTGGCATAATAATTCATGGGGATACCCAGAAATCTTTCGGTCGTTTGTTGTGTTAGCGCAACACCACCGTCTGCAAAAGCGTGGTTAATCTTATCCCACCCCAAGCCCTTGATTCGTACCCGGGTATCACGCGGTATAGAAATGAGGGAAACTTCCCGTGTCATCGTATCAATCATCATTACAAGCAAGGTGTCCGACCGGCCAGGATCTCCATCCTTTAGGCGTTCATCCACCCCAAGCAGCACAATGTTCAGTTTACCTGGAAGAGTCCCATAGTACTCAGTTTCTTCAGTCCTTTCGATCTTGGGGCTGACATTTGAACGCGCCCAAGCGAAATGCGCTCCAATCAACCAGTAGGCCAGCGTACCTGCTACGGCGATAAAAGTAAATAGAAGTAACCCGATCAACGACTTACGAGAATTCCATTGTTTTTTTTCTGTAAAATTTCCTTCTATTTTCATTGCTGGCTGGCACCTTCATTTCTCAAGTCTATCTATAGACTACGCTAAATTATCCTGGAGTACATTAGACCGATGAAATGGAGTTTTGATAAAAAAAGCAGGAAAGTTTTGTTACGTTGTAATAAAACTTTCCTGCCCGTTTATTGTCAGGGATTCCATGTTCATTTTATAGACTAAAGCACTGTTACCGTCACAACTCTTCTACCCCACTTCAGCGCATCTTCGTCTCGATCGAAGTATAGGTCAATATGATTGTCACTGACTGCGCCTCCCCGGTCTCTGACAACAGCCAAGCCATAGCCCGGAATAATCACCGTTGTCCCAAACGGATATTTTCTTCCCATTGCTACTACCTTATCGCCGGGTTTCAACCTGTACCCGGAAGCGGTTTGGCAATAATCAGGCGCCGACGGGTGTTTTCCGGTTGATTCCGGGCCACATGTATATCCTGTTGATTCCAGCGTTACCTGTCGTCCCCGATTCCCTCCCCGACTTGTCCCCGAATCTCTTAAGTACTCCAATGCCTCCAATTGGGGTTCGTTTCCCTTCACTTCCAACAACCTCGGGGCCTGTTCAGCCGTCCGTCCATAAGTAAGAAAGAACATCACCATACCGAATAAAACGGTTACTGTACCAATATTGCGGATTACCTGCATTTTCCCTGAATTCATCGCGCACCTCCGGAAAGATTATTCAATACCTTGGCTACGCGCATTTCAGACTTTATTGA
>DATMYT010000307.1:0-2949 GCA_035560855.1 Negativicutes bacterium
GTGGAATGCTTTAAACAATTGAACAAAGTTGCAAATCGGTAGTCTCACAAGTGGTTTTGCTAACTGTGGAGTACGCCAAAACAAGAATGTGCAGGGGTGCACTTGTTTTGGCGTACTTTTTTGCGGCAAAATCGCAAAATGCTGCTTTCAATACCAAGATAAACAATTATTGAGGTATAAGGGAAAGATAAGGAAACGAGAGAAAGAGAGATGGAAGCCAATGAAAAGTATCCAGACAAAACTGACCGTCATTATTTTACTGATCTTTCTGGTGGCACTCAGCACTCTTGGTGGACTCAACTATTGGAAGTCGCGGCAGATTATCTCGGAAAACCTGGTTAAGGAAATTACCATGCAGGCGCAAGGCGCGGCGGGAGACATCAACGATTGGTTGGAGACTCACAAGATTGAAGTGGCGGGAATTGCGCTGGCGCCGGTAATACAAAGCGGAAATATCGAAGCGATTGTTCCCTTCATGACGAACGCGATCAAGGCCAATGGGCGCTACGATACCTTCGGATATATAACACCCGCTGGAATGTCGTATGACTCGAAAGGCGTTTCTGTTGATTTAAGCACCCGCGGTTATTTCCAAAAAGCATTAAAAGGGGAAACCGCTATTTCAGATCCGGTGATTTCTCCGGCTACTGGCGGTTTGGTGGCTGTGGTGGCGGTGCCTGTGAAAACAGGGGGAAGAATAACTGGCGTGTTTTTTGGCAGTTTGAGTCTTGATGAATTTGCGAAAAAAGTATCGGCGGTAAAAATCGGACAAACAGGGTATGCCTATGTGTTAAAAGGGGATGGCATGACGATTGCTACCCCGAACAAAGAATTGATAATGAAGGATAATCCGCTTAAGAATGACAAGTTGCCGGCGACGCTTCGGGCGGCGACGGAGCGGATGGTGAAAGGCGAAACAGGAACAGCTGTTTACGAGTATGCCAACGTAGATAAGATGGTAGGCTTTGCGCCTATCTCTACGGTTGGCTGGAGTTTGGCGGTTAGTTTGCCGGTAGCGGAGGCAACGGGCGCATTGACGACCCTCACGATGATTTCCCTGATTACGATACTTGTCGTGTTGGTGATTGCAGCGGCAATCATTGCATTGTTTGCCCGGAGCATCGCCAAGCCGATCCAGACGTTGGAAGGTGCGGCCAACCGCATCGCAGGCGGCGATCTCTCCCAAACCAGTCTGGGGATTACGTCCAACGACGAAATTGGACGTTTGGCCAAGAGCTTTGAACAAATGGCCCAAAATGTAAGAGCTTTGATCAAACAGATTCATTCCAACGCTGAACAACTGGCTGCCTCCAGTGAAGAACTCACGGCCAGCGCCGAACAGTCGGCGCAGGCTTCCAATCAGGTTGCCATTTCCATGACCGATGTCGCCGCCGGGGCTAATGACCAATTGGCAGCAACGACCGATACCTCGGCTATAGTGGAAGAAATGTCGGCGGGAATTGAGCAGATAGCCGCCAATGCGAACCTCGTCTCCGGGCAGTCCGAACAAGCAGCAGGCAAAGCCATCAACGGCGGCGCAGCTGTCGATAAAGCCGTCAGTCAGATGACGTTGATCGAAAACACGGTCAATACTTCGGCGCAAGTGGTTGCCAAGCTGGGGGAACGATCCAAAGAGATCGGCCAGATCGTCGATACCATCTCCGGCATCGCCGGACAAACAAACCTGCTCGCGCTCAATGCCGCGATTGAAGCGGCGCGGGCCGGGGAACAGGGCAGAGGTTTCGCGGTCGTAGCGGAAGAAGTACGTAAACTGGCCGAACAATCGGAGGAAGCCGCGAAAAAAATCGCTTCATTGATCGGTGAAATTCAGACTGATACGGACAAAGCTGTCGAAGCGATGAACAACGGAACTCGGGAAGTGAAAACCGGTGCTGACGTTGTCAATGCGGCAGGTGTATCCTTCCGTGAAATCGCCGAGTTGGTGACGGAGGTCTCTGACCAGATCAAGCAGATGTCCGGCGCAATTCAGCAGATGGCAACCGGCAGTCAGCACATCGTTGGGTCCGTCAAGAAGATCGGCGATCTGAGCAAGAAATCCGCCGGGGAGGCGCAGAGCGTATCGGCAGCGACCGAAGAGCAACTGGCATCGATGGAGGAAATCTCCACTTCCAGTCGGGCGTTGGCGACATTGGCGCAGGAATTGCAAGGGGCGGTCGCCAAGTTTCGCGTATAACAAAATGCTTAGACAAAAGCCCTCGCTCGAAGTATCGGGCGAGGGCTTTTGTAAATGAAGAATTTATCGTGGAAGGGTTAGTATATTTTTGCTGAATTATAGAATTATTGGGCTTCGATCCTTTTTTCCACCAGTTCATATTCTTCGGTGGACAATATCAGTTCCGGATTCAAGATGATAATCATGCGATTTTCCATTCTGCCGATGCCTTTGAGATATTTGGCGTTAAGATTTGACATAAACACAGGCGGTACCTGAATGTCTTCATCAGTCAGCATCACGATATCGGTAACTTCATCGACAATACAACCCGCAATTGCATCCCGAATATTAAACATGACAAATTTGCTATCTTCGGTAAGCAGTGTCTTTGTGGAGCCAAACTTAACACCTAAGTTAAAGATGTAATTTATTTGGCCTCGCAAATCAATCATGCCTTCAATGAAATCGGGCAATCCAGGAACCTTGTGAATCTGAAACTTTTGATGCCGTAAAATACCGTTTACCGACAGAGCATCAATCCCGTATTCTTCACCGTTTAATTCAAAAACGACAAGCTGAATGTTGGCCATGATTTTCCCTCCTAAGCCATATCGGGGTTAGTTTTCATTAGCCAGCGTAGTTAGTTGTTCGGTCAGACTGTGAATTTCTTCTATGCTTGCGGTAACTTCTTGTATTGCGGCTGCTTGCTGCTCAACCGTTAAGGCCGTCTCATTTCCCATGATGACGGTCTTATCAACTGAAGCCTTTATTGT
>DATMYT010000308.1:0-4301 GCA_035560855.1 Negativicutes bacterium
CGACCTTGCAGAGCACGGAGAACGCGGATATGCCTATCAAGATCTCGTCTCCGGTTCAGCGGTCACGTATGCTTCAGCTTCATCGCAATCTGTTTCGGAACCCGAAACAAGTCTGGCTTAATGGCCTTTTGATAAAGGAGAATTGACGCATGCAAAACATGACCAAGATCGAAATCATCACTCGGCCGGAAAAACTTGAAGCTCTTAAGGAAGGCATGAATAAAATCGGAGTCACTGGCATGACCGTCACCCAAGTCCTTGGTTATGGCCTGCAAAAAGGTCACCGCGAAGTCTATCGAGGCACAGAATATGCTGTAAATCTGGTTCCAAAAGTCAAAGTGGAAATCGTGGTCTGCGAAGTGCCGGTTGAAAAAGTCATTGAAGCTGCCAAAACAATATGCCAAACAGGTAATGTCGGCGATGGAAAGATTTTTGTCTATGGCATCGACAACGCAGTCCGCATTCGAACTGGCGATGAAGGAGACAGCGCCATCATCGACCCGGCGGATATTCACAAATTGATATAAATCTTCTCTCTCCCCCTTCTTCTTCCCCCTCTATACAAGGCCCCCTTCGCCGATTTGGGCGAAGGGGGCCTTGTTCTCGTTGGTTACCTTTTATAATTACCGCTCATATATCCGTCCGGTAACCAGTCCTTCATATTCCATGACGCAACGCATAGCTTCCATCCTATTTGAGGGATCATATCCCTCAATCTCCGATAGTTTCTTGATTCGCTGACTGTACCACTCGTAAGTGTTTACTTTGTTAAATGTTACACAGGGACTGAATACGTTGATGAAAGAAAATCCACGGTGTCGAATCCCGGCTTCTATAAGCAGCGCCAACTCATTCAGATCTTTGGAAAAACCCTGTGCCACAAAACCGGCTCCGGCGGACAACGCCAGTTCCAATGCAGACACTGGACGTTCTGTTGATCCCTCGGGACTCGTCTTGGTTTTGAATCCGAGATCGCTGCGAGGTGATACCTGTCCTTTAGTCAGTCCATACACATGATTGTCCATCACGATGTATGTAATATCAACATCGCGTCGCATTGCATGGATGGTATGACCGATGCCGATGGCAAATCCATCGCCATCACCCCCGCAGGCCAGAACCGTCAGGTTAGGATTAGCCATTTTGACACCCTGCGCCAGAGGCAGCGACCGCCCATGAGTGGTGTGAAATCCATAGGCATTGACATAACCGGGCAATCGACTCGAACAGCCAATTCCCGACACGATCACTGCTTCATGAGGTTCGACGTTCACAGCCGCCAACGCTCTCTGGATCGCCGCCTGCACGGAAAAATCCCCACACCCCGGACACCAATTCTGTTTGACATTAAACTGAAAATCAGCGGCGGATGACATCACAGCACCTCCCTGCAACCATTTACAATCTCTTCCGGGCGGAACGGATTCCCGTCATACTTAAGCACGGAGTGAATTTCCCTGCCATGGGAAGAGTTCGCCCGAATTAAGGAAGCCAGCTGTGCGGTCGCATTATGTTCCACCACTACAACCGTTTTCGCCGCATCCAGAAACTCTTGAAGCTTCTCGGCAGGAAACGGGTGCAGCAAACGTACCTGCACATGATTGACCGTCGCGCCTTCCTGCCTCAGCCTCAACACGGCTTCTGCGATCGGTCCGCTGGAAGCGCCAACACCAATGATTAACAGTTCCGACTTTGCAAATCGCGTATCAGTCCGAAGCGGTTCTGGAAAACGCCCGACCACGGTAGAGAGCTTTCGCAACCGCTTATCTGTCTGCGCAATCCGGTTTGTAACCCCCTCAAAGGGTCGCCCAGTTTCATCATGCTCCAGTCCGGTCACATGATGGATTCCGTTTTTCATTCCGGGTATCACCCGAGGCGATACTCCATCCGGTGTCACCTGATATCTTTTGAAATACTGATTTTTTGCCAGTTCCGGTAGATCCGCCACCGACTTCAGATTGCCGCGCCGCATCGAAGCTCCATCAGTAGGTAATAGCGCCATCGTCTGCATGCCGAGCGACAGTTGCATATCAGACAGCAAAATTACCGGGCACTGGTATTCCTCCGCTAAATTGAAGGCTTCCACGGTGTCCGGGTATGCCGCTGCGGTCGAATCCGGCGCCATGACAATCTTAGGAGCTTCGCCATGTGTGGAAAAGATGGCCGCCATAATATCAGATTGTTCATGTTTTGTCGGCAATCCAGTGGAAGGCCCGCCTCGCTGCACATCAATCACCACTAGCGGAGTTTCCGTCATCCCTGCTAATCCAATCGATTCAGCCATCAAAGACAACCCTGGCCCGGAAGTGGCGGTAAAAGCCCTGACTCCTGCATAATTTGCCCCTATCGCCATCATACAGGCAGCGATCTCATCTTCAGTCTGGATCATGGAGCCGCCTAGTTTCGGCAGTCGCTCCACCATGGCTTCCATAATTTCTGATGCCGGAGTAATGGGGTACGCCGCCATTAACTTAGCGCCAGCCGCAATCGCTCCCCGCGAAATCGCTTCATTGCCGATCATATACAAACGCCTCACGCCATCGCCGGTGTCCAGTTGATAAGCCGCCTTTATTTCCGGGCGCGTCTTCTCCGCGCATTCCCATCCAGAGCGCAATGCGGTCAGATTCGCTTGTATGATTGTTTCGCCTTTGCCATGAAACCTGTCGCGTAGCGGGGCTTCAAACGCTGCTGGACTTATTCCCAACATAGCTGCTGTTAATCCGATCGCGACGACATTTTTCATTTTTGCATTCCCAGCCTGTGTTGCCAACGCCGTCAACGGTGCGATCATCAGCCGCGCCGTCGTTCCTTCCGGCAAGATTGGAGCGAATAGCTCATCCGCAATAATCCATCCGTCCACTGACAATTCATGGGCACAAAGCGCAATCGTTTCCTGGTCCAGCGCAAATAGCACATCAACCGAGTCTGCGATCGATGCAATTGGAGTAGAACTCATGCGCAAATTATAATCGGTATGTCCGCCCCTTATCCTGGAGGAAAACACACGATAGCCGTACAAATGATATCCTTGCCAAGACAGACCCTGTGCCAGCAAATCCCCTGCACTTTCAATGCCTTCCCCCTGCTGTCCGCCAATTTTCCATGATATTTGTCGCACCATATAGGACTCCCTTCACTTATGTAAACATATTCGCATTTCGCCTTGCCTGTCCGCTATATTCCGGACTATCAACCACCATCGCCCAACTTCGCCAATTCCCGTAGGCGTTCGCGATGGCCGATCACGAGCAAAATATCTCCGATCTGAATTGTTTCCCCTGCCGACAAATGCGTCAGCACCACTCCATCCCGGTGAATCCCTACGATGAGCGAATCATATTGTTCTTTTATGCCACAAACAGCCAAACTTTTCCCCACAAGGGGCGAGGTTGACGAGATTCGAATTTCCGCAATGTCCAAATGGAGTTCTTCGTTGTAAAAAACGTTGTCCATCAAATCAACAATGGCGGGTTTCGTCATAGCGGTCACCATCTGTCGCCCCCCCATTATTTCAGGGGAAATCACGTTGGTTGCTCCGCTCCGTTTCAATTTTTCGATCGCTTCGGGACGGTTGGCCCTAGCCACAATCGAAAAAGAGGGATTGCGGTTCAAATTCCGCGCCGTCAATGTCACGTAAACATTTTCTGCATCATGAGCAATAGTGGTAATGATACCTCGAGCCCTCTCAACACCGGCCTTTAAAAGAATAGAGTCCAGGGTAGCATCACCCTGAATCGCCAGAATCCCCTTATCAATCAATCCCTGCAATATTGCCTCGTCCTGGTCTATTACAATAAATGGTTCTTTTTCCTGCTGCAGTCGTTCCATCACCGCATTTCCTACACGCCCGGCGCCACAAACAATGATATGTCCGGTCAATTTATCGATTCGTCGCTCCATGCCTTTCCTCCCAAACAAATCTCGTAATTTGCCTTCCAATACTACCTGAAAAATTGACGTGAAAACATAGAACGCACTGCCCACACCAAAAAGAATCAAGATAATCGTAAATATCCGACCCTGCAAGGTTTTGGCCACCACATCCCCGTATCCAACCGTGGACACAGTCGTGACTGTCAAATAGAGCGCGTCCATCAAAGAAAACTGTTCCAAACTCATATAGCCGATAGTTCCAAGAACCAACAGCCCAAAAAAAGCAACAAGCGCTAACATAAGCTGTCTGAATGCCAGAATCATTCACCCTTCCATTCGAATTTTGCCATATCACTTTTTCACTAGTCGTTTTCCGTCGCCCGCGCCTATGATATTGGAAGTATTTCCGCAATTAAGCTGTCAATTCC
>DATMYT010000309.1:0-2196 GCA_035560855.1 Negativicutes bacterium
CTCCTAAGCCATACCGGGGTTAGTTTTCATTAGCCAGCGCAGTTAGTTGTTCGGTCAGACTGTGAATTTCTTCGATGCTTGCAGTAACTTCCTGTATTGCGGCGGCTTGCTGTTCAACCGTTAAGGCCGTCTCATTTCCCATGATGACTGTCTTATCAACTGAAGCCTTTACTGTTGTAGTAAATTCTTGAATTTTACCTACTGTTTGTTTGGAATCGGCCGAGAGTTTTCTGATTTCCTGAGCAACAACGCCAAAGCCTAAACCGGCTTCGCCTGCCCGGGCGGCTTCTATCGCTGCATTTAATCCTAATAAGCGGGTTTCATCAGCAATTTCTTTAATAAAGGTTGTAACTTGGTTGATTTCGCCAGTGACAACATTGACATGCTTTATTTCCTCATTCAGATTGGTTTGATTTTTATTTACAGTGCAGGCAGAGGCAGCTAATTCTTCCATGGTTGCCGATATTTGAGAGATTCCGTCATTGAGTACATTGGCAATGGCTCTTAATTTTCTTTGCTGAAAAGCTGATTTTGACAGGCTGTTGGCGACAATAAAAAGTACGTTTGCTGCAGATTCAATACTTTCTTTTGATAGCTTGCGTACTTCCTTAACTGCTTCGACATAGCCCTCTTCATCGACACCGATTTCCCGGGCAATTTTTCGGTATTTTTCTTCTTCGGGAAGAGCCGTTAATACTTGTCCGCCTAAAATTGTGCCAATTTGTTTTCCATCAAGGATGATTGGCGCTGCAAAGTCAATCAGACCCGCATGACATTCATATACCACCGGTTTACCCAGACGGGCAGCTTCTTCACCACCCTTGCGATGTGATTCGGCGCACCGATTATCGCCGCATTCCGTTGAATGAGTATAATCCTTGCAGAATCGGGTATAACTGCTGGGCTTGGTAACAGGGTTGCCATCAATATCAACCGTTACACTGGCTAACCCTACTCCTTTGGCAAAATCATCCTGGAAGCGTTGGAGAAAGTCCAGATCAATTACATCCGTTAACTTTATCGAACTCAGGTCCTCGTGAGTCTTGTGTTTAGGATCTTGCGCCATAATAAAATCGCTCCTTTAAAAATTTTCCATCGCTTTTTCAAACTCGTTGAACCCATTGAAATTTGAAGGCTGATGAATATTTTGGGGCAGAAAGTTGGTGAGGGAAAACACTAGGATATATGTGAATTTTAACAAAAATTTAACACAAACACAACGAAAAGGCTTGCAAGTTTGTGCAAAATGTGAACGAATTGCGCGAAAAGTGCGTAAACCAAAACGAGGAGACATTTTAGATGACAAATAAAACTGTATACTTATGTGCAATGGATACACTTGCGTATGGGGAGGTGGGTTATGTACTCGTCGAAATGAAGTCCTTAGTTTGCAGAATGTAAAAAAACTTGTCGGTAAAAAAGGATTTAATCGGCTGGAAGCGAAAAAATCCTTAAGAACGCAGCGCGAAAATAGGGAGTTATGATATGAAAAAACATTGCCGGGTTGTCCTACTTCTGCTATTGCTTTGGGGAACTTTCCAGACGTCCGCCGTTGCCGGATCATGGAGTGAGATTGTCTATGATCGCGAGGTACCGGAGCAAACCCGGACGAATGTTCAACGAGCGGTAGATGTGACCGCTGATCTTTTGACACAGTACAAAATCGCCTTACATAAAACAATCACGATCATCGTCACGTCGGACAGTGAAAGCTACGCTCAAGCGTTGATGCTTTACCAGAAAAAAACGCGGCCCGAAGTCGAGGAAACGGTTAAAAACAGTGGTGGAATCAGTCTGGGTAACCGGCCGATTATCCTGATTAAAGGCACACCACGCCTGCAAAACTCAGCGGATGAGGTCTTCCGCGTGCTGCCTCACGAGATATTTCACCAGGTTCAAAATCAATATGGAAAAACCAATACTGTAAACTGGCTGAAGGAGGGAACTCCCGAGGTATTTCGGCTTGTGGCCCAGGAAAAAGCAGGTTTTGGATCGGTTGCTGATAACATCCGGCGCGCTGAAGAGAGCATCCGCCGAGCTGCAACAATTCCCGATACGCGGCAACTGGCGGGCTCTGATTATAAAGTCTGGTCAACGATGATGGCTGCCTATCCAATCTATCCGATGGCGGAGGTCATGGCCTACCGACTTATTCAGGATAATGGATTCGAGAATGTTGTGTTCTTCTATCAACTG
>DATMYT010000310.1:0-7029 GCA_035560855.1 Negativicutes bacterium
ATATAAAGTGCTCCGGGGAATGCCCAGTTTTTTTGCAGCTAAGGCTTTATTATTTCCTTCTTCAGCCAGAACCTTGGATATCACTTCGCGCTCCATGCCTGCCGTTGCGTCCGGCAGACTGCCTCCTCGCCTCTCGACCGCGCGCATTTGGGGAAATAATTCTTTCGGCAAATCATCGACCCCAAGTGTCTCCCCATCCGCCAAAATAACCAGCCGTTCCAACACATTTAAAAATTCCCTGATATTCCCCGGCCATTGATATTGAATTAAAGCTGTCATGATCGCGGGATTGACCTGCGTGATATTTTTATTATGCAATGCGCAATAATACTGAAGACCACGGTGAAACAACTCGGGGATATCATCTAAACGATCCCGCAAGGGGGGCAACAAAATAGCCACGACATTCAGGCGGTAATACAAATCTTCCCTGAACTCGCCCGCTCGAATCATTTCTTCCAGATTGCGGTTAGTCGCCGCAATAACCCGAAAATCAACAGGAATCGACGCATTGCCGCCAACGCGATATAAGCACTTTTCCTGCAGAGTTCGCAGTAATTTCACCTGCATTTCGCGCGGCAAGTCACCCACTTCATCGAGTAAAACGGTTCCGCCGTTGGCCTTTTCCAGTAGCCCTTCCTTTCCTTTGCGGTCTGCGCCGGTAAACGCTCCCGGCTGATAACCGAACAGCTCGCTCTCAAATAAATTGGCCGGAATAGCACCGCAATTAATCGCAACATAAGGCCCCGCAACTTGGCTAGCCTCGTGAATCGCCCGAGAAAAAAGTTCCTTGCCGGTTCCGCTTTCACCCCGCAGCAATACGGGAACGCTTGTGGTTGCCACGCGCTTGGCCATGCTAACCGCCTCACGAATTGCCTTGCCACGACCATGTATGGAAAAAAACGGGTCATTTTGCGAATGCATTTCATTGAGCGTTTTTTTCAAAGATTGCATCTCGCGATGCGTCTGCGATAATTGTTGATTCAATTGAACAAGCTCGGTAATATCCCGCTCTGCCGAAACTCCGCCGATTATCCTGCCTGCCTGCGTGATCGGGCGGGCATTAATCAACACATGCTTATCCGGACAGGGAGTATGGTATTGTTCCGTAACCAAACAGTGAGTCTGCATGACTTCACTGATCATTAAGTTCGAAAAAAAGCGATCAATCGGCTGATTCAGAATTTCCGAGGCGCTTATGCCATATAGCAATTCTGCACGATGATTCCAGACAACGACGTGATTAGTATCATCAATCATGCAAACAGCTTCATTAACTGTGTCAAGCAACGCATCCAGCCGAGATTGCTGTTGGCTGTGCCGCTCGACTATTTGCTGAAACATTTCACTCATTTTCTCAAAGTTTCGCTGCTGAAAATAAATCTGTAGTTGTTCCATGGATGGTTCGACCGGCTTGTTCACATTATTCATCTCCTATGATAAAAGATAGGCCGCTATCTGGATAATAAAAAAACGCCTATAGTTACACCTCTAGCCCGAAGCATCATTGCTTTTGAATAGAGAGACCGGCATTCCCCGTTTGTGTCAGTTTTTCGACACTGTTTATTATATTCGCGTTCTTGTCACAATTTCCTTTTTATTTTAGTTTTGTTCGGAAGCTGTTGTCGAAGTCTTTATATTGGATCGGTCAGGCGCAGGCAACCACGAAGTCCGCTTGACGATGACCCATATTGCGCCGCAAATCACGGATGCTGCAATCAATAAGTATTGAAAAACGAAGTGAACCGCCAAAACCCCTTGCGCCGCGTAATTCAACATTGCATTCATAAAGGCGAAAGTGGCGATGATCTGAAAAAAGCCGGAATATTCGCGTCGAATGACCATAGCCATCGAAAACGGCAACTCAGGCGGAGCCCAGTAACGGATCGACGGGATAAATGTCGGAGTTTTTTTTGCCCACTTTACATAGGACTGACCAAAGCGGACACCAAGATAATATTCTTCGGCGCAGATAATGAGTCGGTAATAAAGCAACGATATTAGCAGAATACTTAGCGAAAGCCACCAAAGCTGCATCATCGAAGATACTCCGAGCCAAATAATCGAATTGCCGACATATAAAGGGTTTCGCACCAGAGAGTAACTCCCGGTTGTATTCAATTGCTCCGCTTTGGGAGCTGACAACTCTCTTCCCGACGAAGCTTCCGAAACATAGGCGACCGTCATCACACGAACTGCCAGGCCGAGCAACGAAATACCCAAGCAAACCAGTTCCCACTTGAGTTGCTGCAACGAGCTGTGTTGATTCAATTTAAAGGACTCCACTGCTGGAAGGAACAGCACGGCAAAAAGCACCGGCATATGAGAGCGATGCCGAAACAGCCACCGTCCTGCACGCACCTGCCAACTAAGTCGCTCCAACCGTCACACCCCCGAAGGCCACATTGTTTTATTGTATTTTACTTTCTGCAAAAATATGGGAATCTCCTTCATTTTGTACCGGGCCTCTCTTCTTCCCGCAGTAAACTTCATCGTCTTCTGGATAGACAAAATATTCCCTAAGATTATTTGCAATAATTAAACTTTTCTTGCCCAGCCTACAGGAATTCGCTACAAAACAGCCAATTATAATTACACAAGATATTAGTCAGACAGGTTTTTATTTTTGTTGACTTTGTTAACGAATCTGTCTGGCAATATTCCCGATCTATTATACTAAATTACAGGAGTGTGATAGCCATGAATATCGTGAAAAGCAAAGTGTTTGACCGAAAAGTGGTCATCCGGTTAAAAGATCGTGTATGCGAAACTCCAGACGAGTTGCTGCGTAGCGAGTTATTCGGTCGCATACTAAATCATGTTTTGGCCGAACTCGGTCGGCGACAATCTCGATTATTGAATATTTTCCCTGACAAACGCAATATTACCTCCCCACAGGTCGATCTATTGCTGGAAACAATTCGCTATCTTTGCAAAATGCCGATTCAGCAGGTGCCGCAACTCGTTCCCGGCTCGGAGCCGTTTACCCACGATGCGCATCTTCTGGAGGAATTTCTGCGCTACGTTTATAACTCCTGGCGCAATTTTGACCGCTTTCTGATTTGCGATTCCTCGAATGACTCCCTGGCGGACCGGCCATACCGGACTTTCCAGACTAGCGCGGAACAGCTAATGCATATCATACGGCATACTTGGCGAGATATTTATGCAAATGTAAGCGGGCAACATCCCAACATATATCGTCAGGTTACTGCCGGCGTCGGCATGGCAGCGATAACCGACATCAGGGATCTCCCCTACCCGCTCGGATATGAGTCTTTGAACAAAGTTCCGCTCATTCGCCACGTCATGCTCTACCCGCCACTGGTCATCAACCCACCGATGAACACCCGCACTGGCAGCTTTGAGCAAGTTTTCCGCAATCCTTTAGACCTTATTGCTCTGAACCCGGACGAGTGGCTATGCTATCCGGCGTTAGTCGGGAAGCTGCTTGTCAATATCTATTTTCATGAAACCTTTTACGACTTGGGATTCGCTCTTACCAACCTGTTTGAACTTGCCGACGACGAGGCGCTCGCCAATCGGCGGCCTGACGCCGTCTTTGTCTATGGAGCCCAAGGCGCGGCATTGGATGGTTTTGGCGTCTTTCCTACTGTATTTTACGACGATGAAGCCAACAAAATGCTAGTGGGCGCAGTCCCTGGCAGACCGGAGTTCGGCTATTTCGGTTATCTAAAAAAAATGGCGCTCACCCTGCACAACATCTGTGTGATGAAAGAACAGCGACTTCCCTTCCACGGAGCCCTGTTCCAGATTACTTTAAAAGGAGGCAAACAATCCACCATCCTAGTAATGGGTGACACTGGTGCCGGAAAGTCTGAAACACTTGAAGCCTTCCGCGTTTTAGGCGCCGATGAAATTCAGGATATCATCGTCATTGCCGATGATATGGGATCCCTGGACATTAATGAACAGGGCCAGGTGCTTGGGTACGGAACAGAAGTGGGTGCTTTTGTACGGTTGGATGATTTGCAACCTGGTTATGCTTTTGGCCAGATCGACCGCATCATTATGATGAATGCCGGCCAGACCAATGCGCGTATTGTGGTGCCGATAACCACTTACAAACATGTGGTGTGCGGTTATCCCATTGACATTGTTTTGTACTGCAGCAACTTCGAACTAGTCGATGACACCCAGCCTGTACTCCAGCGCTTTGCAAATGCCGCTGACGCCCTGCCTGTCTTCCGCGCCGGTGCGTCGATGAGCAAGGGTACGACGTCCTCTACCGGCCTGACTCACTCTTATTTCGCCAATGTGTTTGGCCCTATGCAGTTCCCCAAGCTGCACGACAAACTGGCTGAGCGCTATTTCCAGACATTCGATACGGCCGGCATTTTCGTCGGTCAAATGCGAACCCGACTAAGCATCAATGGCTGGGAACAGAAAGGTCCCGAAGCTGCCGCCGCTGCACTGCTCGAAGTCATCCGCAGCCGCCCCTGATTGACCCAAATACCGAAGAGGTGTTCACTCGATCAAAAAAGCCTTCCAGCTCGAACGCTGGAAGGCTTTTTTAGTTGCGGGATCCTCTAGAGCATCCCGGATAGCTGTTCTGCTGCTGAATCACACAGATTAAAATTCTATTAGAAGCTCAGTTGATTACTTTTTGTGTAGCAGCATCAAAGAAGCAGGCCAATTCCATTTCAAAAGCAATCTTGTGGTACTGTTGCGCCTTGGCTAATGTCGAGTTATCCAGATGGGCTATTGTATTTACCCCGCCGAACGAGAAGTACACGTTGGTTTCCGCACCCATGTGCTCCACGATATCCACTTTCACCTCATTGATCCAAGCCTCATGCGAGGCCAGAAAATGAGGATCATCAGAAAAAGCTTCCGGTCGAACGCCTAGAATGATCTCTTTGCCGACATACGGCTGCAGCAGGTTTCGCTGAGATGAACAGACGGCAATGCGGCAACAGGGATTGGTCAGCCACAGCGAGCCCGAGTCCTCCAACACTTCCACCGAAAAAAAGTTCATCGAAGGCAGCCCGACAAATCCAGCCACAAAAGTATTTTGCGGATACTTGTACAGGTTTAGCGGGTTATCCACCTGCTGAATGAAGCCATCTTTCATGACCACGATGCGGTCACCCATTGTCATCGCTTCCGTCTGATCATGTGTAACGTAAATAAAAGTCGTTTGCAGCCGTTGATGCAACTTGGTCAGCTCTGCCCGCATCTGAACCCGCAGTTTAGCATCCAGATTAGACAGTGGTTCGTCCATCAAGAAAACTTTAGGCTCCCGGACAATCGCCCGCCCCAACGCCACCCGCTGCCGCTGCCCGCCGGACAAGGCTTTCGGCTTTCTCTCCAACAAATGACCGATATCCAATATTTCCGCCGCTTCCTGCACCCGGCGGTTGATCTCCGTCTTGGAGAACTTGCGCATTTCCAGGCCGAACGCCATGTTTTCGTACACGTTCATATGCGGGTACAGCGCATAACTCTGGAAAACCATGGCAATATCCCTGTCTTTGGCCGGAACATCATTCACCAAACGGTCTCCGATATAAATATCGCCGGAAGTGGCCGTTTCCAAGCCCGCGATCATGCGCAGAGTTGTTGTTTTGCCGCAACCGGACGGACCCACCAGGATCAGAAATTCCTTGTCCTGAACTTCCAGATTGAAATCGTGAACGACCACTGTTTCCCCAAAAGATTTCACAACATTATTCAGCACTACACACGACATATGGACGCTCCTCCGTTTACCCCTTGCATCCTGTCAATCCGATGCACAGTTTATCGCTCAATTCGAGGGTCTCCGAGTGAACCTTGGCATTCTCCGTGACTCGCACAATTGCCTGTCCGGAGAGAGAAAACACGGCATGCCAGACTGATTTGTCGATGCACACTGCCCGGTCCAGAATGAAAGCTTCCAATTCCGAAGGCTTATCATAGCTGCCCACCAAAATGCCGCAGGTACCGCTCACCGGTTCAAAGGCTTCCATCGTATTGGGATGGCAGGCTACCTTGGCAATCGGCTGATTCACAACTTTCATCATCGCGATACGCCAGCCAGCCCCACCACTCTCCAGCACAACGACTTGAAAAGGGTCTTGATCTTCGGGATTAAAGTCCAATATCCGGCCATACTTGGAAAAATCGTTCTGATTTAAATTTTTCAGGAGAATCGTCATCTTTATTCTCCCAGAAACGACTTTAAAACTGCCGGATCTGCCAAGGCGGCCGAGTCTTGATCAATGAACAAAGTCCAGTTTGCATGAGTTTTGAGGATTGTGGCCGGCACGAGAGGGGTAACGTCGCTTGCCAAGGTCTGCTTGATTGCCATGGCCTTTACGCCATGCGGCACACAAGACAGGATCACCTTGCTCTGCATGATTTGATGAACCGACATCGTGATGGCCTGCGCGGGAACGTCAGCCGAAGTGGCGAACCAACCTTCACCCACTTGCTGCTGCTTGCATTTTCCATCCAGATCGACGACCTTATAGGCTACTTTCGTTGTGAAATCCGCCGGTGGATCATTAAATGCGATATGAGCATTTTCGCCAATCCCGATAAGCGCCACATCAATTGGTTCTGCCTGCAGCGCAGCTGTTAACTCAGCAATATTGCGCTTGACGTCGCCCTCGCCGTTGACAAAATAAGCCTGCTTGGGTTTCACGATATTGACGAAGCGTTCCTTCAGGTATTTCCGAAAACTGGCGGGATGCTGTTCCGACAAGCCCACATATTCATCCAAATGAAACATTTCAACTTTGTCCCAGGCAAGATCAAATGTAACCAGATGCTTGATCGTGTCAAATTGGGAGGCTCCTGTCGATAGCAACAATCTAGCCTTGCCTTTTTGAGCAATGGTCTGTTTCAGAATATCCGCCGCAACCGCTGCTGCCGCCTGGCCCAATTCGTCTGAGGTTTTAAAAACTTTCACTTTCATATCCCGGTTTCCCCCGTCATTTCTGTTATTTTACTTGTCATTTATTTTGCGTTTTTGTCCAGTGTCCCGATCAATTTTTCCATATTTGCAATGAAATCGTCCAGACT
>DATMYT010000311.1:0-11858 GCA_035560855.1 Negativicutes bacterium
GAAATAGCTTCGGCATCCTTTCTGCAAACCAGCACCAGTTCGCTGACCAAAATTTGCCGTGCTGTGTCCAGTAATCTCCGTTCTCCCGTAGAAAGTTTTTTTGCACGATCCTGAATGGTCAGATTGCGCACCACTTCAGCAACTTCGTGAATATCACCGCTTTTAATTTTTGCCAGGTTAATATTAAAGCGCCGATTCCAATTCACACAAGCCTGAGTCGGCGCCATGCGTAACGTGCCGAACACGTCATCCACTTCAGCTTCGCAGATTACTTCCCGCAAGCCCACATGCTCGACATTGTCCAACGGAATCATCACCCGCATGCCACCACAAGGCATCGTCAGAATAAAATATTCCCGACGTTCACCCATGACTTCATGTTCCTCTACGGCTTCGATGACACCTGCTCCATGCATAGGATAAACTACTCTGTCTCCAACAACAAGCATACTGCACCTCCGAACGAAAAACGAACTTTACGATATTGCACTGCCCTATATAGCATAAAAGTATTATAGCATATTAATATGTTTTTTGTCAAAATCGGTATTGTAACATGTCTCTTGCATCTCTGTCAATAATTCTTTTAGCTTTCGTATTGTGCTTGACAATGCTTCGGCGCCATTTATATAATTAATCCAGAGTGAGGTGCTATAACAATTGCAGGAAAAATCGTGCGTAGATTTCCAGACGGCCGTCGAAGATTATCTGATTCGCCACAAGAGCATTCTGGACGTGCTGACCAAGCACCAGGAAGCTTCTGCCCGGGTTAATCGAGCCGTAGCTAAAGCCGTAACCGAATGTGGTTGCATCTCGATCATCGCTGAGCGGCAAAAAATTCCTGCGGATGCAGAGTATAACAATTTAAAGTCTTTCATGTCTTCGCATTTGTCCGGCGAGTTGTGTGAAAACTGCCGCGACGTACTGATCAACGAGTTGGGGCATTCCTTGTTTTATCTCACAGCCCTATGCAATCTGACGGGACTTGACTTGCAAACGGTTTTGCAGCATGAAACAAAAAATGTCCGTACGCTGGGTATATTTAATCTATCCTAACAAAATAAAAAGAGTGGACGCAGCAATCTATGGCAGCGTCCACTCTTTTTTTATGCATATTTTCTTCAGACACCATTATCAAAAAGTGTCTGTTCTCGCAATCTTTTAATCCCTTCTTTGATAGTCCGCGCTCTTGCCCCGCCGACACCTTCAACCTCATCCAATTCAGCAGGGGTAGCATTATAAATGTGGCTTATTGTTTGAAAGTGCGAAACAATATTTTCTACCACCAAATTGGGTAACCGGGGTATTTGGCGCAAAATCCGGTACCCTCTTGGAATCACAGGCACATCCAGTGTACTGGGAGTAATTCCATAGCCCAATAGACGGCCTATTCCATATCGTTCTAGACTATCTTCAGACATAGTCTTCAACTGCGCCATTACTGCTTCATGATTTTTAACTTCAGGCTCTACACAGTAGTCTTGTATCAAATCCCACACTCCGATGCTGTTCGGCATGATTTCTTCCATCTGCATGCCAACCAATCGACCTTCACTCCCAAGTTCGATTACATTTTGTTCAATCTCAAGCGCAATTCGACTCACACGCTCTCCCTTGATCAGTACATCAACCACGTCGCTCAGCGTCACCAACTCATCTAGTTCCAACACATTGAGATTTGCAAGGCTTTTGGTTAATGCCTGCTTGTATCGTTCAAGGGTATGCAGCGCCTGATTGGCGCGAGCGAGAATAAAAGTGATATCTTTCAGTGTGTAGCGAAGATTCCCAAGGTACATAGTAATGATGTTGCGTCGGTGCGAAATTGCCACGACCAACGCTCCAGTCTGTTTCGCCGCCCGTTCCGCCGTTCGATGTCGAGTCCCTGTCTCAGCTGTAGGAATACTGGAATCCGGCACCAACTGAGCGTTAGCATACAGTATTTTTTTCCCATCGCTGGATAGAATCAAAGCACCATCCATTTTGGCCAATTCGTAAAAATTGGAAGGACTATATTCCGCATTCAGCGTAAACCCACAGTCGACTATTCGCAGGGAATCCGGAGAGTCATCAATTAATGCCAACGCCCCCATTTTCGCTCGGAGAATGTTTTCCAAACCCTCCCGCAGCGCAGTTCCAGGGGCCAGTTTCTTCAACATCTTGACAAATCGAGCATCCCACAGTTTAGCATCCTGCGTTTTCGTCGTCATTTCAGGCCCACCTCCATCGCTTGCGACAGATTTTTTACACCAATCATTTCCACTTTGATCGTTTCTTTTTTCAATTCTGCAAGATTCCCCCATGGAACTATTATTTTGCTAAACCCCAGACTAGCTGCTTCCCTAACTCTTTGCACTACTCGGGGAACCTTCCGTATTTCTCCGGTAAGCCCCACTTCTCCGATAGCGATCAACGAGGAGCTAACAGCGCGGTCTTTAAAACTGGAGGCCACGGCCAAAACCACCGCCAAGTCAGCCGCGGGCTCGTTTAGACGAAAACCGCCCACTGCATTCACATATACATCCTGATTTCCGAGCATCATTCCCTGCCGCTTTTCTAAAACTGCCAGCAATAGAGTCAACCGGTTTGTATCCAAGCCAGCCGCTGTTCGCCGTGGTAACCCAAAGCAAGTCGTCGATACCAACGCCTGAATTTCAATCAACAAGGGGCGAATCCCTTCTATGCAAGCAGTAATAACCGATCCCGACGCTTGTTCGCCACGCTCGGCCAGCAAAAACTCCGAAGGATTTTTCACTTCAACGAGTCCTTGACGTTCCATCGAAAAAATACCACTTTCCGTGATGGAGCCAAAACGATTTTTGATCGGACGTAACACACGGAATGCGTAATTTTTCTCTCCTTCAAAATACAGTACCGTATCCACCATATGTTCCAGCAACCTGGGACCGGCAATACTGCCATCCTTAGTTACATGCCCAATAATTAGAACAGGTACATTGCTCTCTTTTGCAAACCGCAACAAACGCCCTGTTGATTCACGTACTTGACTCACACTGCCAGTTGCCCCTGGAACGCCCGGATAAAATAATGTCTGTATCGAATCTATGACCATCATCGCCGGCTGCATCTTCAATGCCTGCGCTAAAATCATTTCCAGATTGGTCTCGGCCAAAACCCACATTTTGTCTTCCACTGCTCCGGTCCGCCGGGCTCTCATTCCGGTCTGCGCCGCCGACTCTTCGCCGGATACATATAAAACATTACCGTAGTGGCGCGAAAATTGGGCTGCCACTGACAAAAGCAACGTAGATTTTCCAATTCCAGGATCTCCACCGACGAGGATCAATGAACCAGCAACAATACCGCCCCCGAGAACCCGATCAAACTCGCCAATTCCTGTCGATTGTCGAAGGTCGTCCGAATCAGAGAATTCCCTGATCAGCTTAGGTTTTTCACCACTCCCAGCCTGCGTTGAAAGCGGCGCCGCCACCATAACAATTTCCTCCACCATAGTATTCCACTGATTACAGTTTGGGCAACGCCCCAACCATTTAGGAGAATCAAAGCCGCATTCACGGCATAAAAAAACATTTTTCTGTTTCGCCACCTCGGACTCCTTTCCTCCAGCCTCTAAGAAAAACACTCGGACTTATCCGAGTGTTTCGTTGTTTGCAGGCATTTTTCCTGCCAATTATATTTTATTGCTCAGCAAAAGGCCACCTTCGGCCATTGCATCGACAAGCACAGTGTCACCTGCCTTGACATCACGTTTCAAAACCATATCGGTCACCTTATCCTCGACCATCCGTTGGATTGCCCGACGCAGGGGACGAGCTCCGTAAGCCGGATCCAATCCTTTGTCCAGAATTTCCACTTTAGCAGAATCAGTCACCTCAAGGGAAATCTGGTTTTCCTTGAGGCGTTTTGCAACTTCCGCCAGCATTATATCGACAATTTTTTTCAGTTCGATATCACTCAAGCTGGTAAATACAAGGACTTCGTCAATCCGATTGAGAAACTCTGGGCGAAATGTTTTTTTTGCTTCCTCCATTACTCGGCTTTTGGCCGCGCTGTTGCCAGCTCTGTCCGCAGAAGATTGCGTCGAAAATCCAAGTGGCGCACCCTCTTGACGGAAATGGCGAGAACCAACATTGGAAGTCATAATAATAACCGTATTTCGAAAGTCCACCGTGCGCCCCTGGCTATCCGTCAGGCGACCATCTTCGAGCACCTGCAGCAAAATATTAAACACATCATAATGTGCTTTTTCAATTTCATCCAACAAGATTACTGCATAGGGCTTGCGGCGAACAATATCGGTTAGTTGTCCGCCTTCCTCATAGCCGACATAACCGGGCGGAGCGCCAACCAATCGGGATACCGCATGTTTTTCCATGTATTCGGACATATCCAGCCGTACCATGGCCGTTTCATCATCAAATAAGGCTTCTGCTAGTGCTCGGGCCAATTCCGTCTTCCCCACTCCGGTAGGCCCAAGAAAAATAAAGGAACCAATGGGACGTTTCGGGTCTTTCAACCCGGCCCTTGCTCTACGAACTGCTTTGGAAACGGCCTGAACCGCTTCTTCTTGTCCAACCACCCGTTCATGCAGAATTGTTTCCAGCCGAAGCAGCCGTTCCGATTCTTCAGCAGCTAGTTTTTTCACAGGAATTCCTGTCCAGTTTGCAACAATATGAGCAATATCATCCGGCGTAACCATAACAGTTTCACTTCCGGCCCGTTTCCATTCACGCTGCTTGCTTTCCAATTCCTCGCGCAAATGCTGTTCGTCATCGCGTAGTCGGGCTGCTCTTTCGAACTCCTGCGATGAGATAGCAGCTTCTTTTTCGGTGCGCAACGCATCCAGCCGACGTTCGATATCCTTGACATCCGGCGGGGGCGAGAAAGTCTGCAACCGCACCCGAGAGGCAGCTTCATCCATCACGTCGATGGCTTTGTCCGGCAAAAAGCGGTCCGAAATATATCGTTTGGACAATTTTACCGCCGTTCTAATCGACTCATCAGTGATTTTAACCCGATGAAACGCTTCATACCTATCACGCAAACCCATCAAAATACTGACCGCGTCTTCTTCCGAAGGTTCTCCAACCATCACTGGTTGGAAGCGGCGTTCTAGCGCCGCATCTTTTTCGATGTGCTTCTTGAACTCGTCAAGGGTTGTGGCTCCTATGGCCTGGAGTTCCCCTCGCGCCAGTGCAGGCTTGAGGATGTTAGCAGCATCAATAGCGCCTTCTGCAGCCCCAGCGCCTACCAAAGTATGCATTTCGTCAATAAACAAAATTGTATTGCGGGATTGCCTGATTTCATTCAGTACTTTCTTCAAACGTTCCTCAAATTCGCCGCGATATTTTGTCCCCGCCACCACTGAAGCAAGATCCAATGAGAATATCCTTTTCTCCCGCAGCGTATCCGGAACCTTGCCTGCCACGATTCGTTGAGCCAATCCTTCCGCAACGGCAGTCTTACCAACGCCGGGCTCTCCGATAAGCACCGGATTATTTTTGGTTCGACGGCTGAGAATCTGAATCACCCGCTCGATCTCTTTGTCACGACCGATAACTGGATCGCTCTGTCCTTCGGCTGCCATCTTGTTCAGATCCCGCCCAAACTCATCCAACATCGACGTTGTCTCGCGACTCACATGCGGATTCGACGCAGACTTTCCTGAAGCCATCTGTCCTGATGTCGCAACCCCGCCAAGCAGTTCAATTATGCGTTGACGAAGCATCTCGATATTATCGATACCCAAGCTGCGCAAAACTTGGGCAGCAAGCCCCTCGCCTTCACGCATCAGTCCCAACAAAACATGCTCGGTGCCGACATAATTATGACCCAGTTGCTGGGCTTCATCTACCGCCAATTCAAGAGCCTTCTTTGCCCGCGGCGTATAATTAACCTCTTGTTTCTCGACTAGCGTTTGATTTATTTTTTCAACGATCTGCGACCGGATTGCACTCAAGTTAACATTGAGTGACATCAACGATTTCGAGGCCACACTGTCGGCATCTCCAACGAGACCCAACAGCAGGTGCTCCGTTCCGATATGATCACTGCCCAACTTAAGCGCTTCCTGCTGAGCTAATACCAATATACGCCGAGCTCGTTCTGTAAAACGATTAAACATCATCATTTCCTCCCTTGATGCGCTCTCGGATCAATTTGGCCCGCAAGCGGTTTCGTTCCATTTTTTCCATTTTATCGACCTGCGCCATCCTGGTAACAACACAGGAACGCGTTCCAATAATCAATTCCGTAAAAACAGCCGCAGGTAAATGGCTGATTATGCCCATGTCGATTCCTAAACGAACTGCAGATAATAGACCCAACGCCTCTTGTCCTGAAATACTCCGGGCGTGCCGCAAAATTCCATAGGCGCGCCAAACTCGATCGGCCAGTTCTTCTCCTGAATCGCTCATCAACATACGTCGAGCGGCTCGTTCTTGTTCCACCACCTGCCTTGCAAGGCCTAAAACATTGTTCACAATTTCCGTTTCATTGAACCCCAAGGTCTGCTGGTTAGATACCTGAAAGACATTGCCAAAGGCTTCAGTGCCTTCCCCATAAAATCCTCGCACGGCCATTCCCAGCTGAGTCGAAACCTCGACGATCCTGTGCATTTGACCCAAAAGGACTAGTCCCGGCAAGTGCATCATCACCGACGCCCGGAGCCCCGTCCCCAAATTTGTCGGGCAAGATGTCAAATATCCAAGATCCTCGCTAAAAGCAAAACCCTGACGCGCTTCCAGTAAGTTATCCGTTTCATCCGCCATTTTCCACGCCGACCGCAGATTTAAACCGGCCGTGAGGCTTTGAATCCGAAAATGGTCTTCCTCATTCACCATGATACTGACGGCAGTATCATCACGGATGATTAATGATCGATTCAACGGATCCTGTACGTGTTTCAGACTGGTGAGATGTTTCTCTACCAGAATCCGTCGTTCCTGTTCGGTCAGCAACTCCATATCCAACATCTGATACTGATGCCCTTCATCCGCGTTGATCAGATCTTGCACCGAAAAAGACACCCGGTTCCCAATCTGTTTTAGTTGTTCTTCATCAGCCTGCCCAGGAAAAGGAACGCCATTCAAGTTACGAGCTAGTCGGATTCGACTTGATAGTACTATGTCGCCTTCCGGCCCCGCCTGTTCCATCCACGGCGGCACACGACAATCAAACAATGTTTTATTTTTATTGTCCATCAGATTCCGCTCCCTCGGCTTGGAGCTCTTTTTCCAGAAGCCTTATACTATCGCGAATTTTGGCCGCATTTTCATAGTCTTCGCATTGCACGCTTCGGTCCAGGTCCTGTCGCAGGCCCTTTACTTTCAGACGAAGCCTAACAGCATCGCCAGCTTTAAGCGGAACTTTTCCTGTATGGCAACTAGTGCCGTGAACACGTCGTAAAATGGGCTCCAGCTGTTCATGAAAAATTCCATAACATACGCTGCATCCGATCTTACCAAAGCGACTAAAATCAGCAAAATCCATGCCACAATTTGGGCACGACAATTCTGGCGTTGTTGTTGCATCGAGTTCCTGACTGAACATAGCCTTGACCAAATCATTTACAGAAAAATGAATGCCGGTGGAGAAACAGTCCTCACCGGCAGAAGATGCACATGCTTCACAAAGATGTTTTTCGGTTTTTACGCCGTTCAAAACTTTTATCATGTGAACACACGCAGCATTGCCACCGCATTCATCGCATAACATACCTGTATCCTCCTAAGAAAAATTCGACAATGTCGCAAAAATAGCTCTCAAACTTTGCACCCGTTCCTCCGGTTCCATTCGTTTCTGCATTAACTGCACAAACTGTAGTAACATCGCAGCCTCCCGTTTGGTCATCAGCCCACTTCCTCGAAGTTCTTCAACCATGGAATCAATCTCCGCCCCTGTTTGATCCGCCACAATCCGGCTTACCACCGTCTCAAACATGGCGTTAGCCATTGAAGCTCGAGCAATCCTTATAAAACCGCCGGAACCCCTGCGGCTTTCCACTACAAATCCTCGGGTCACGGTAAATCGTGTATTCACAACATAACTGATCTGCGATGGAGCGCAGTCCAACTCCTGCGCCAAATCATTACGATTTACCACGACTGAATTATCCTGTTGGCCGGACAATCGGAGCAATATAAATTTTTCGATATAATCCGCCAAGTTTCCCATGTTAGTCTCTCCAGTTCATAATGCTACGATATTACACTTCTATTTTATTTGACTTTTCGACTTTTGGCAAGTCCTCGTTTATTGGACTTCCAGCACCAGAAATTTCAGGTAATTTGTTTCCGGAGCCGCCGGGATTGACGGGTGGTCTTTAGCCTGTGACATATACGCCACTTCCCTGACTGTTCGTTTGGCATCAGCAGCCGCCTCTGCAACCACTGTATGAAATAAATTCCGATCCATGTGGAACGAACAAGAACACGTCACCAAATAGCCCCCCGGACGGATCATTTTTAGCCCCCGGAGATTGATTTCCTTATAACCACGCACAGCGTTTTCTACCGACGCTTTGCTTTTGGTAAACGCAGGCGGATCAAGAATCACCGTATCAAAAAGTCTCCCTGCATCTGAGTACTCCCGTAGCAAGTCAAAGGCATTAGCTTCCAAAAATTCGCACCGATCCTCAACCTTGTTGAGCACGGCATTGCGAGTAGCCATTTCAACTGCAGCGGCAGAAACATCTACTCCGACAACATGTTTGGCGCCATACGCAGCAGCATGAATAGCAAAAGATCCGCTGAAGCAGAAGCAGTCAAGCACTTCGCCCCCCGCCACAAACTTTGACAAAATGCGTCGGTTTTCACGCTGATCATAGAAAAAGCCCGTTTTTTGACCATTTTCAATATCCGCATTGAACAATAAGCCGTTTTCACGCACAGTCAGAAGTGTCTCCCCCTGACCTTTCAAAAATCCTTTCTGCAGGGGGAGCCCCTCAATCGTGCGCACAGACGCATCGTTTCGCTCATAAATCATCTCCGGATGCAGCAATTCATCCAGCACCGAGACAATGACATCCTTGTGAATGTCCATCCCCAACGCCAGCGTCTGAATTACAAGGCAGGACCCAAACTTGTCGACTACAAGTCCCGGCAAAAAATCGGCCTCACTAAAAATCAGCCGACAATACTCAGGCTCATCCAGAAATCGTTGTCGATAGTTCCACGCATGGGTAATCCTTCTAACAAAAAAGTCCCGATTAATCTCTTCCTCATCGCGAGATAGCAACCGAATAGTAATTTGCGAGCGAGGGTTAATGTACCCTCTGCCCAAATATTGCTGTCGGCAATTGTATACATCCACAATATCACCAGGAACAAACTTCCCTTTCACATAATCTATTTCACTCTGATAGACCCATGGATGCCCTGTTTCACTCCCGTGTTTGCCATGCCTTTTCAGCACCACTTTGGGTATCGTCTGCATTTCAATTCCTCCATTGTTATATGTTATCGGCATAAACGAAGAGGGCCCGTTCGGCCCCCTTCCATACCAGCTTGCTACTGGCCCAGCATCTTGTGCGCGAATTCGCGACCAAAATCAAAACATCGTTGCAATTCGTCCGGCGTCGGCGCCCATTTAAGCGTGGGCCCAGCCATTTCAACCGATATTCCTGCTGCCTTGAGAGCGATTTCGATGTCCGCTTGCGCGCCGCCAGCCCATCCATAGGCGCCGAATGCCGCACCCGTTTTATTGAGGGGTTTCAACCCTTTCAGGTAGTACAGAAAGCCTGCCATTCCGGGTAACATCCCGTTGTTTAATGTTGAAGCCCCTATAATAAGACCACGGGCCTGCAACAGTTCCGCTACCAGCTCACTCCTGTCGGACTCAGCCATACGATAGAATTTCGCCTTGATACCACCGGCAGTCAGTCCTTCAAGAATCTTACGGGCCATCGCCTCTGTACTGCCCCACATTGTATCATAAACCACCAATACAAGCGGATCGGTTTCACCTGCGCCCCATTTCTTGTAAAGCGCCAATGCTTCAGACACGTGAGTCCTCCAAATGATGCCGTGGCTGGGTGCAATCATCCGAATGGAAAACGCCGCTAGACTATCCAGTGCGCGTATCACTTGTTTACTAAAAGGCAACAAGATGTTTGCGTAATATTTTTTTGCCTCATAAAAAACTTCCGACATTTCATTCTCATCATCAAATTTGAAATTTGTCGAATAATGCTGCCCGAATGCATCGTTTGAGAAAAGGATTTGCTCATCCTCCAGATATGTTGCCATCGAATCCGGCCAATGCAACATCGGCAACGGCACAAAGCGAAGTGTGTGGCGTCCCAAGGATAGAGTATCGCCATTTTTCACTACCTGAAAATCGTACTCCCGTCCGAAATACTTGATTGTCTCGCCCCGTCCCTGCTCCGTCAGAATAACTTTTGCCTGGGGGGCCACTTCCATAACCGCCGGCAACGCACTGCTATGATCGGGTTCCACGTGATTCACAATCACATAGTCAATTTTCGACGGATCGATGATTTCACTGATACGCTCTAATAGCTCCTTGGCAAATGGCGCTTTTACCGTATCAATCAGACAAATTTTCTCATCAATAATCAGATAAGAATTGTATGTAACCCCACGCGGCGTTTTATAGCCGTGAAAATCACGAGTAGTCCAGTCAACCGCGCCCACCTGGTATATTCCTTTAGCAAGTTCCGCATTATGCATTGACATAAATCGTCTCCCCTTTCATGATCAAGTAAATTTCTCGCCAATCATAGATCATTGCACTTGATACCGAACAGAACGGTTTTCCGTAATATGAACCTATCAGATAAAGAGTAAAGTATACTTGCTCACTTAAAATTCTACCTTTCCTAGCTCATTCCTGCAAGCTGCAGGAATGCAAATATTTTCCTTGCAATTGCGCGGCGGCTTCCAGCAAAGTATAATAAGATATTAACAGTAATCTCGTTTGGGTTCTATGATCCTGATGTTACAAAGGAGAGGTGACACATTTGGCTGCTATCGGCAGACACACAACCGCCGACTTTTACGGCTGCCGCCGGGAAGTGCTCAACGATATGGAACAAATGCAAAGCATTCTATCAACGGCAATCCATGCTGCCGATCTTAAAATGCTCAGCTTTCAGAGTTATCAATTTTCACCCGAGGGAATCACGGTACTTGCTTTACTAACAGATGGCCATCTAGGAATTCACACATATCCTGAAGTCGGTTTTGCTGCTATTGATATTTTCACTTGTGATAGTCATAGTATGCCAGAAAAGGCACTGGCAACAATTAAATACTCATTAGTGCCGGAAAAAACAAAAAACACGCTTATCAAAAGAGGAGACTTCGGTTCAGAACGGGATATGAAACCGCGAACCAAAACTCATTCAGGTCCTATTCGTAAAGTTAGAGATACGGGGAATAAAGTCCTCAAGTTTCTGTCCAACAAATAACTGCATTGCTATAATCCTTCTCTTGACAATTTCAACGTAATGGATAATAATAATCCATGACGAATGTTTTAACAAAATTGAAGGAGGGTTTATTTTGAGTAACACACAAAAAAATCTGGCCAATGCCTTTGCTGGTGAATCACAAGCAAATCGAAAATATCTTGCTTTTGCCAAGCAGGCTGACGCCGAAAAGCTTCCTCAAGTTGCCAAGTTATTTCGTGCAGCGGCCGAAGCCGAGACGATTCATGCCCATACTCATCTGCGCAATTTGGGGATGATCAAATCTACCGCCGAAAATCTTAAGTCAGCCATTGAAGGTGAAACCTATGAGTTTACAGAAATGTATCCAGATTTCATCAGCGAAGCTCAGTCTGAGAATCAATCTGCGGCTATCATAAAGGGAATGCAATTAGCTAATGATGCAGAAAAAGTTCATGCTGCTTTGTAC
>DATMYT010000312.1:0-7820 GCA_035560855.1 Negativicutes bacterium
TCAATAAACTTCAATACCGCAGTAAACGTAGGACGATCAGATTTGTTTTCAGGCAGGTCACAATATCGACACTCAAGGGATTTTCCTTTTGCAGTTGCATAGGAAAGCATCGACTCGTAAAACATTTTCGTAGTCGGCATCCCCCCTTGTGAAGGCGTAACATACTCCCATACATCCTCCATCAAGGACAGCCACATTTCTTTGTTTCCCGGACTGTCTCCCTGTCCAACCATATACGAGTAAAGATTAGTTGCAACCGAAGGCCCGCAACCGGCGCGGCGCTGCCATTCCGTGGCGTACCATTCCTGATCGCAGCCGTAATATGTTTTCTGATCACTTTCGTCAATGATCGTAAACAATGCTGGACATGCTATTGACCTTACAATCATACAGAACTTCCTCTTTCTTTTCTCACATTACCAACATCAATCCAACTGCCAACAGCAAGCCGAATAGCGTATTGGCTTGGGCAGTTGCCACCATGGCCTGCATAAGTTCTTGAGAACAAGAGCCTTGCCGAAATTTAACAATAGACTGTATCGCCTTGGGTAAACTCAATAGCACAAGCAGTGTCCACGGAGATGTTTGCTGAACCGCCGCCAATGCCAGCGTCCATAAATAGGCAAATAAAAACATGGCAGCCAAAATCCAGATTGCTTGCCGCCTGCCGAATAAAACCGCGAGAGTCTTTCGCCCATGTGCCTGATCATCGTCAAGATCTCGAATATTGTTTGCCATCAGAATCGCACCGATCATAACGGACGGCGCTACCGCAATCAGAAAAATCATCGGCGGCAACGTCAGTGCATGAATAAAATATGCAATAGCGATGATTCCTAGGCCCATGCAGGACCCGGCTGCAAGTTCGCCAAACGGGGTGGCGGAAAGTGGATAAGGACCGCCGGAATACAGATAACCAACGGCAATGCACCCCAATCCCCAAGGCAAGATCTGCCAGCTGCTTTGCCGCACAATCTGTATCCCGATACACAGAGCCAATCCCACACAAAGAATTGCCAGCTGAAAAACACGTTCAGGCCGCATTTCCTTGCGAACGATCGCGCCACCGATGCCTACAGACGCCTCATGATCTAGTCCGCGGCGATAATCGTAGTATTCGTTGAACATATTGACTGCGCTCTGCAAAAGCATACTGGACAGGAGCATCATCACCGACAAACTGATACTAAAATGTTCAGTTGGATAAGCCAGCACACTGCCGATAAGCACCGGTACAAATGAGGCTGTTAGAGTATGAGGGCGCAATAAGCGCCAAAGTACGCGCCCAAATAATTGATTTTGCAAACAATTACCTCCTTGACACACGGATGAAAGATTTAAAGATATTCTACGCGACTTCGCGAATCCCTGCAAGGATAATGCTACCAAAAAGGCACCCGAGAAACGTTCCCGGATGCCTTTTTACGTTGTGAGATTTAAGTAAATTTAAAGTTCGAACCCGCTTATCAGACGCCAGTAGAAGAATCAAACAATTTTCTCACGCTGTGAGAAGCAATCAGTAGCGAAAGTGTAATCAACGCAATCGCCACGATCAACTGCAACCCGTCAGTTAGGAATGAAAAACCACCAGTAAACAGGATTTTTTGGACGATGCCGTAAATGGACATCAGCAACGCCAGGAGCGTAACGACAAACATAAAGCCCATCGGAATGTAAAGCATTTTCCCCTGACGCCCGGAGATTTTTAGGAAAACCGCCAACGCAATCAGAACCAAGGCCGAACACAATTGATTGGCCGCACCAAACAACGGCCAAACATTCATGTAGCCTCCCATACTTAGCAAATAACCAAAGAACAAAGTAATGACGGTAGCAAAGTATTTGTTTGTCAGCAACTGTTGCATTGTCGACATCTGCGCCCGATCCGTCGTATGGTTCGTGAATAACTCCTGGAAACACATCCGCCCGATACGCCCGACAGAGTCCAGTGTAGTGAGCGCCAGCGCCGATACGCACATCGTGATGACACAGGTCGCGACAAAACGGGACAAACCAAACATGGACAAAAATCCACCTACGGACCCGGAGAAAATCTGGAACGGTGTGCCTTTGGGCATCACACCGCCGGTAGCGGCAGCACCCACGACGATCAACGATACGACTGCCAAAATCGTCTCAATCATCATGGAACCGTAGCCAACAAATAACATATCTTTTTCGTTGGAAATTGTTTTGGACGAAGTGCCTGAGGAAACCAGGCTATGAAATCCGGAAACTGCGCCGCAGGCAATCGTGATAAAAAGAATGGGAAACAGCGGTTTGCCATTAACTTCAAAGCCGACAAACGCAGGAAGCTCAATGACAGGATTGGTAAAGATAACACCGATGACGCCGCTCGCAATCATGCCGAGCAGCAGGAATGAACTCAAATAATCGCGAGGCTCCATCAACAGCCACATCGGCATAACAGCCGCCATAAACATGTAAGCAAAAACAACATAAATCCAAGTAGTCTTGCTGAAATAGAGCGGATATGCAATCCCCGCCGTCAGCATGCCAATAATCAGAAGAATGCCTACCACAAACTTGGGTTTCTCTGAAAGCGGGGATTTTTTTAGAAAAAGTCCAAATAAAATGGCAACGACAATATACAACATCGAAATAGACGCAGCCGCAGCATTAGGAGTAGACAATGCTCCATTAGCGCCAAAACCGTTGAAGGTGCTGGCGACGATATCAGCAAAAGCGGCAATTATCAACAAAGTAAAAAGCCAGGAAAAAAGCAGGAATAACCGCTTGCCGGTTTTGCCGATATACTGTTCAATCAACATACCCATAGACTTGCCTTCGTTTTTTACAGAAGCGTACAACGCAGTAAAATCCTGAACAGCCCCAAAGAAAATCCCGCCAATCATCAGCCAGAGCATGACCGGCACCCAGCCAAACATCGCAGCGATAATCGGGCCTGTGACAGGGCCTGCGCCGGTAATCGAAGAGAATTGATGCGCAAATACCGTAAACTTGGAAGAAGGAACATAGTCATTACCGTCTTCGAAGCGATAAGCCGGTGTTTTCGCCTGAGGGTCGATACCCCAGATTTTGGTCAGCCAACGACCGTAGATGAAATAGCCGCTTAAACAGACAAGCAACGCGATCCCCAATAAAGTCAAACCCGTCATGATTTCAGAAAACCCCTTCCCTTTCCTATAAGCTATTTCTAAACTATCCGGCAGTTTTTTTTATGCACAAACATGAAAGGCAGCTCAAAAGTTAACTCCTCAGTCGCGAAAAGCAAACAAAAAAAATCCTCCCTCTTCTCCCCGTGTTGAAGACGAAGGATACTCAGCCGTGTGCCACTTCATTTGCTGATTTGATCAGCAAGCTTTGCCATATCAGAAAACTTTCCGAATACGTTGTTTTTAAAACGGAAAAAGTTTACACTTTTTAGCTCTGTGCGTTACATTTAGAACATTGTGTTAATGTTAAATGTATCACTAACCATTTTACCTGTCAACAAAATCCATCCACTTTCCAAGATATCCGCGCGTTTATTAAAAGTGAATAAGGATTTACCATAGAAAGGATTTGATCGAGCCCATGACCCAGACCGAAATTCTCGCCCTAATCACTTACCGCTGCACTGCTAATGGCTTTCTTCAGGTTACTCCGCCTCTAATGTATCACGATCAAGATCTTTTTGTATTCTCTCTCGCCGCCTGGGAAAACGAATATTATTTCTTTGGGTTTGAAGTGGTTGATAGCGCAACGTTTCTCGCGAATCCGACGTCAAGACCTATAGCTTACAAAGATCCTGCGTTTTTCGACAAAATGACTCAACAGTTGGATCTCTCTTTGCTTCATCACGCGAATTCACATTATAAAGTTGGTCTGTACAAAATCATTCCGGACGAACCAGCCTGCCGACTGACTGTGCAGCATCTCTGGGAAACCAATGCCGTTGAGGCTGCACGTATTCTGATGGTTTCACCTGCCGGGACTTGGCATACAGGCGATTCTATTCTCGGTGCGCCGATGTTACTATCCTAAAGCTTCAAAACAACAAATAGTCAGGCGGTAATCAAAAGACATCTTAGCCACTCAAATTGGCATAAATAGAGACGCTGTATCGGCGTACAGCGTCTCTATCTCTTTTAGAAACAATTCAATGCAGATTTGTTACGCAACGCTTACAATACGCCCAACGTTTTTTTTACTTCGTCAGCCGTCACACAACCCAACACTTTTTGCACCAGTAACTGTTGGTCAACTTTCTCTTGAAACCCAATCGCACTCAGCTTCTTTCGTACCTGTGGCAATTGTCCTGGCGACATACTCAACTCATCTATGCCCAATGCGGTAAAAAAAGGTGTTAATAAAGTATCACCGCCTGCCTCGCCGCAAATACCAACCCATATCTTATGCTCGTGAGCTGCTACAGCCACTTGGGCAATAAGCGTGAGTACGGCAGGATGACAATGCTGACTGAGATCCGCCAACGCAGCGGCCTCCCGATCTACGGCTAACGTATATTGAGTTAAATCATTGGTTCCAATACTGAAGAAATCAACTTCTTCAGCGAAGCGGCCCGCGAGCAATGCTGCCGCAGGAATTTCGATCATCATTCCCACTTGAAGAATTCCAGTCTCCTGACCGGCCCGGATTATTTCTTCCCGTGCCTGATATAAGTATTGCTTCGCCAGACGTAATTCATCTAGTGTCGCAATCATGGGAAACATAACCGCTGTCGGCCCGGCAGTCGCCGCACGCCACAAAGCCCGCAACTGGGTCATAAAAATTTCCGGCTTCTGAAAACAAAGACGTATCGCGCGAACACCCAAAAAAGGGTTTTGTTCTTGCGGCAAATTTAGTGCCGGCGCCTGTTTATCGCCACCGATATCTAGCGTCCGAATAACCGTCAACTGTGGCTGACAGGCAGCAATAACTGTTCTGTAAGCTTCTACCTGTTCCTCTTCGGTAGGTAATTGCGCTCCCATGAACAGAAACTCGGTTCGATACAATCCGATTCCCTGCGCCTGAAATTTCTCGGCAAAAACCAAATCCTCTGGGCCTCCAATATTCGCCGCCAGAGTTAATCCTAAAAAATCAGGTGCAGGAACGACCTCGTGGTCTCTCCCAAACGCTAGATCCCCTTCACTGATCATCATGCTGCTATACTGTTCCATGGAAACCGACTCTAGACAACCAGTATCACCGTCTAGCTGCACCGCTGCATAATTTTCGATTTCTTGCCAGTTAGCCGTGTTGGCTACGATGGCCGGTATTCCATAGGTTCGAGCCAGAATAGCCGCATGAGATGTTTTCCCGCCCTGATGAAGGATAAACCCAAGAACCCGTTCCTTCGGCAACTGAACGGTTTGCGCCGGTGACAATTCTTCCGCGATAATGATATATTTACCGTTGGGGGGAAAAGAGGAAGGGGGTCTGGTTTCGCCTCTGGAAATCGCTAGGTTTTGCAAAGTTTGCTGCAAAATATCCTTGATGTCGGCCGACCGTTCCTTCAGATATTCATCTTCAATCTCATTGAAAACAGCAATCGTCTCTGCGCCGACTTGAGCCATCGCTTGCTCAGCCGATAGATGACTCGCTTGAATTCGGCGATAAGCTTCCCCGGCAAAGGCATCATCCTGAAGCATCAGGCGATGAGACGCAAAAATTTGCGCCACCTCATTCCCTTGCTCCACTCTAACTTTCATTTCCAACTCAGCTAGGTTTTTCTCAGTCATCGTAACTGCTTTTTTCAGACGGAGTACTTCATATTGCGTATCTTGCACTCGATGCTGTGAAGCACTAAAATCAGAAGCATTTGTTGATCTCAAAATCCATACTTCACCAATAGCCCTGCCCGGTGAAATCCCCAACCCTTGTATTTTCCGTGTTATATCCATTTCAATGCTGCATTTCATATATTTCGTTGCCTTCTAATCGGCCAATTTTTGGAAAAAATCAGTTACCTTTTCCATAACCAATTCTTCGTCGCAGCCATCGGCGATAAGTCTGATACTTTTTCCCCTACCTGCGCCTAAAGCCATCACACTGATTAAGCTTTTTGCATTCGCAATTTTATCATTCAAAGTAATTTCAATCTTGGACTGAAAGGTACTGCAAAGGTGAACAAAGAATGTAGCCGGCCGGGCATGTAACCCACCTTGGTTGGTTAGCGTGATTTCCTTTATAAGCATGCGTACTGCTCCTTATCCACTTACTGTTTTTCCAAAATATACTCGCGCAAAACCTGCGCAACCCCCAACTGGTCATTCGTTTTCGCCACCGCTTTGGCGCATTTTTTCAATTCATCATAGGCATTTCCCATCGCAATACCTAGTCCGGCATTGCAAACCATCTGAAGATCATTGCCTTCATTACCGACCGCCATTACTGCACTCATCGGGATATTCAGCAGTTGACAAACTTTGCTTACCGCCAATCCTTTATTTGTGTTTCGTTCCATGATTTCAATTCCGCTGGCGCCATCACGGCACACGTTAAAAGTCGTTTGCCAGCGGTTCAACAGCTGCCAAACCGCCCTGATGCGATCGGTTTTTTCGATAACCACTATTTTTAGCGGATTAGCCGTAAGTTTCGACAAATTACAAGCACCAACGATCGAGAATGGTACCCCAAACTTTTTTGAAAAAGCTACCGTTTCATCTGTATGTTCTTGAACGTACAGATGATCATCGATATACACCTTCACATAACATCCCATTTGTTCCAACTGCACGATCATTTTTCTTGCGTCAGTCATTAATATTGGTGTCCTCACTATCGGTTGCGCGGCGCAAATATGACTGACATACGCGCCGTTATAGGCAATAATTGGAATATCAATGCCAAGTTGTTCCGCAAACGGCCTCGCAGAACCAAAGGTTCGTCCCGTCGCCAATGTCACGTAGATGCCACGGTTTTTGACTTCCTGAATGGTTTTTGCAACTTCCGGCGGAAGCTGGCTCTGGCTGTCAAGTGCGGTACCGTCTAAATCCAAAGCGACTAGTTGAATCTTTTGTGACGCCACCGCAACTACCTGCGCAATGAACGGGTCAATGTCGCCACTGCGTCAGCATCCGTCCGGCCTGTCGTCTTATCAACAAACGCTGTGTAAATATGGGGAATGATCAGTTGAGCGCCATTATCCGCGCAAGTCGCCACTACCGGAAACACCGAATGAGCGTCAATACCACCAGTCGGTTCAAAAATAACAATTCCCTGCTCAACAGCAGCCCTGACCATCACCGCTAATTCAGCCAGACGTTTGTCGCCATCAATCGGATAAAACTTAACAGATTTCACGCCGATTTCCTGTAACAAGGCTGCCGCAACTTCACAGGATACCGCTTCTTTGTAATTTCGGCTCTGCGGGCCAGTCCCGATATAAACCTTACCTGGCTCACCGCTAGGCGTAATAAGCGCATTTACAATTGCTTCGGTGTGTCCAATGCTTTCCAACGCTCCCACAGTATACCCCGCCGCAGGAAAAATCTGATTCACATGTACCGGTTTTGTCTGGATGGCAACTTCTACCACTCTATGCCACTGCGCCGGGTCACCGGCGCCTAATCCAACGGATACGGGAACGTGAACCTGCTGAAATTCACGAACGGTTTGGACCGCAGCATCAATGTCGGCAAAGTTTTTTACCATAACACCAATATAAACATTCCCAGCAGTAGCCTCCGTAATTTGTTTGGCATTTTCAACATCTTTGGCTAATACATTTAAACGAACTATCGGTTGATCAGACATTTTCTTCCCTCTTTACTTATTATTCATGATTTCTTTGATGCGTAAAACTATCAGTTTTTCCTGATCAAGTAGTAGCGGCCGGGGATCAATATTAATGA
>DATMYT010000313.1:0-5645 GCA_035560855.1 Negativicutes bacterium
ACATAGTATTCTTCGAGCTATTGTACCACCCTCGCCAATTTTCCAGAAAAAAGCGGAGGTTTAAAATGAAAAACCTTAGTATATCGAAGCAAATAAACATCTGGCTGGCTATGATACTTTTTTTAATCGTGTTGCTTTCCGGTAGTGCGCTTATCTCAATTGAAGGTTTGTGGGTCAATACTGCCGGACTATACGAGCATCCCTTAACGACTCGAAGAGCTGTATCGGAAATCGAGGCTGACGTTCTTTTAATCCATCGAAACATGATGCAACTGGTATTGGAAGAGAATCAGCATGAAGTGGATCAGCTCATTCAGGATATCGATTCATATGAAGCGGATGCATATCGTCAGATTGATATACTTCGCAGCAGCTATCTTGGACCCCAAAGTGATATAGATTCAACCTATGATGCCTTACTTCATTGGAGAGCTATACGCAATGAAACGATCCGTTTATTACGAGCCGGACAAGCGGATGAGGCACGAACTAGAGTTGAAACTGGCGGCGTTGGCGGAGCACAAGCTGACAAGGTATTGAGCACAATCATAAGCATCAGCGATTTTGCAAAAATGAAAGGGGACGAGTTTTATCAAACAGCCGGGAGTCACAGAAGGCAGACTATTATACTGACGGCATCTCTCAGCATAGGGGCATTACTTGCTTTGATTGGCATCGGGTATTTTCTGAGAAAAAGTATTATTCCGCCACTTGAAGAAATCACTGGTGCGGCAGAAGCGATGCAAAGAGGTAAGTTGGATACCCGTGTGAAATATGAATCGAAAAACGAAATAGGCATATTATCGAAGTCATTTAATGCAATGGCTGAATCCATCGAGTCTGAAACAGCGCATAAAGATAGAATTGCGCATGTGTCATCGGTTATGTTCCAAGAAGACTCCTTACGACTACTTTGCCAGAAATTATTGATGAATCTCATGCAGATGACCGATTCGCAAGTAATCGCAATCTACTTCCCCAACGAGCAGAAAAACAGATTTGAACCCTATGAATCGATCGGCGCAAGCCTGGATCACTTGCCGTCATTCTCCATTTCAGGGCAAGAAGGCGAATTTGGAACGGTATTAGCAACAAAAGCGGTACATCACTTAACCGATATTCCCAATGATACTCAGGTTTTATTCTCGACAGTAAGCGGTGACTTCAAAGCCAGAGAAATCATAACAATCCCAATCGTTATTGGAACCGAGGTGATTTCGATCATCTCGATCGCTAGTATCAAACGTTATTCACCGGCTTCCCTTCGGTTGATTAGCAGCCTACTCAACGAAATTTCTGCGCGGTTGAGTTCGATAATAGCGTCCCAGAAAATTCAAGAGTTTTCCCAAACCCTTCAGGATAAAAACGCAGAATTGCAGCAACAGGCAAAAGAGCTCGAGATGCAAACTGCTGAATTATCCGAGCAAAACATGGAGCTTGAGCTTCAGAAAAAGCAACTGGATGAAGCGAGTCGGTTGAAGACGAATTTCTTATCGAACATGAGTCACGAGCTGCGCACTCCGCTCAATTCAGTGATTGCACTCACGGGAGTTCTAAGTCGCCGACTTGCGAACAGGATACCGGAAGAAGAACTCGGTTTCTTAGATATCATAGAGCGCAACGGGAAAAACCTATTGGTATTGATTAATGACATTCTTGACATATCACGCATTGAGGCGGGACGCGAAGAGATTGAGACCGAGCAATTTTGCGTGAACGATGTCGTTGGTGAACTCGTGGAGATGATACATCCTCAGGCCGAGCAAAAATCGATTGAATTGCTGTATGAATCTGGCAATCCAATTCAGATAAGCACGGATGTCGATAAGTTCCGTCATATCCTGCAGAACTTGATTGGAAACGCCGTCAAGTTTACCGAGAAGGGGAGCGTCAGAGTTGTTGCCGAACTTAACGAAACGCAGATCTGTATAAAGATCTGCGATACCGGAATTGGAATTCCGCAGGAGCAAATACCATATATATTTGATGAGTTTCGGCAGGCCGACGGGAGCACGTCCAGACGGTTTGGAGGCGCGGGGCTTGGATTGGCGATCTCGAAGAAATATGCAGATATGCTGGGAGGGACGATTTCGGTTACGAGTACATTGAACGTGGGATCGGAGTTTATTCTGACACTGCCCATTCACGCAGATTCAAACACATTGCATGATGCACCCGTCAGCCCCAAAGTTGAAGCAGCTCAGTTTTCGACTCTAAGAGAACCCCGTTTAAACGAGCATACCATACTATTGGTCGAAGACAATGAATCAGCAATCATTCAAATCAAAGACTTGGTAGAATCAATTGGATGTCAAGTCTTCGTTGCGCATAACGCTGGAGAAGCATTTGACATCATTGAGCATTCGATTCCAGATGCTATGATTCTTGATCTGATGATGCCAGATGTGGATGGTTTTCGTGTGCTCGAGATATTGCGGAATGCGGAAATAACGGCACATGTACCCGTATTGATTCTGACGGCAAAACAAGTAACCAAAGAAGAACTGAAGTTTCTGAAGCGCAATAATATCCACCAGCTTATTCAAAAGGGTGATGTGAACGCCAAAGAACTCGAAAAAGCGATTTTGGGTATGCTAAATCATGTGACTGCGGAAACAGAATCGCCCGCAACAAACGCATGCCCAAAACAAGGGAAGCCGATCGTCCTTGTCGTGGAAGATAATCCGGATAACATGGTCACCATTAAAGCGTTGCTCAGAGATGACTACGTTGTCCTAGCAACGGGAAACGCGAAAGAGAGTATTGAACTGGCATCGGAACATGTTCCTGATCTCATCTTAATGGATATCGCTTTGCCGGATGCGAGCGGAATAGATGTATTTAAAAAGATTAGAACTATGCCAAGCTTGAACTGCGTGCCGGTGATAGCCTTAACTGCAAGCGCAATGCGCCAGGATCGTGAGGCTATTCTTGCATACGGATTTGATGGATTTATAGCAAAGCCCATCATCGAGGCAGAATTCTTCGCGAAGATTCAGGAGGTGTTGTATGGAAAGTAGACCGATGAAAATTCTGATGATTGATGATAATCAGGACAATCTAACGATTCTGAAAACGCTTATTCTGGAGGCGTTTCCGAACGCAAGCGTTCTTTCCGCGCTGAACGGACAAAAAGGACTCGAATTAGCGGCCAGTGAAGAACCGGATATCATTCTCCTGGATATCATCATGCCCGGGCTTGATGGATACGAAGTGTGCCGCAGACTGAAGGCCGACGAGAATCTTTGCGATATTCCCATCGTTTTTATCACGGCAATCAGAAGCAATAAAGAAAGCCGTATCAAAGCACTCGAATGCGGCGCCGAGGCGTTTTTAGCAAAACCGATTGATGACATCGAGCTGACAGCTCAAATTCGAGCCATGCTCAAAATTCGTGACGCAAACATCCAGAAGCGTGATGATAGGCGATTCCTTGCAGCTCTCGTCGAGGGAAAAACAAAAGAATTAGTTACTGCCAATACAGAATTACAAAAAACGGTCGAAGCTCTGAAAAGTGAACAGGCACTAATAGAAGCGATATTTGACAGTATACCAGGTTATCTATATGTTTATGATGAGAGCGGGCAATTGATTAAATGGAATCAAAAGCATGAAACAATGACTGGGTATTCCACTGAAGAACTAGCCCATATGAGCCTTGATAAATGGTTTGATCAAAAGGATATAATGAAGGTTAAAACCGCGGTTCGTGACGTTTTCGAAAAAGGATACGGTGAAGTAGAAGCATGGTTAACATTAAAAAACGGCGGGAAAATGTTGACACGCTCAAGCGGTGTTCCCCTCATTTTGAATGGCAAGAAGTATTTCACTGGGATCGGCGTGGACATTACGGAACAAAACCGTTTAGAAAAGACGCTTTTAGAATCACAGCGAATTGCTCATTTAGGGACTTGGAGTCTAGATTTGCGAACAAATCAAGTCATCTGGTCGGAAGAGTTATACAAAATGTATGGGTTCGACCCACGATATCCGCCACCGCCTTACACAGAGCATATGAAGCTATTCACTTCGGATAGTTGGGAGAGGTTATCGAAAGCACTCGAGTATACAAGAACGTTTGGAATCCCTTACGAGTTGGAATTGCAGACTGTAATGATCGACGGAACGAATGGATGGATGTGGGTACGCGGAGAGGCGAAGACTGATGTAGAAGGAAATATTGTTTCGCTGTGGGGAGCAGCGCAGGATATCACGGAGCGTAAGAGAGTAGAAATTGAACTAGAGCAAAGCGAAGAGCGATTCAAACTTCTTTTTGAAAAAGCGCCGCTTGGATATCAGTCTCTAGACTCTGACGGGTATTTCATAGAGGTTAATCAGCAATGGCTCGACACATTTGAATACAGCAGAGAAGAAGTGATTGGCAAGTGGTTTGGAAACTTCCTTTGTACTGAATATATTGCAGCGTTTCAAGATCGGTTTCCGGTTTTCAAGTCGCAAGGTCATATTCACAGTGAATTCGAAATGCTGAGCAAAAGCGGAAAGCGCTTGTTTATTTCATTTGAAGGTAAGATTGCCTATGATGCAAATGGTGGTTTCATCCAAACCCACTGCATTCTGCAAAATATTACTGATCAAAAAATTGCGGAGGCAAACTTGCGAGAAAGCGAACGAACGAATAGGCTTCTACTTGATCATTTACATGTTGGTATTGTTTTGCACAATGCGGATTCATCGATTTCATTCAGTAATCCCTTAGCATGTGAGCTACTGGGGCTTACGGCAAACCAAATGCTGAATAAATTTGTTTCTGATAAGGCGTGGCGCTTCTATGATACGCATGGTGAACTTCTATCTGAGGAATCTTACCCATTTTCGCGTGTATACAGAGACAAAAATCTTGTCAATTATGAAATGGGAATTTCGAAAGAAGGGGCAAAAGACATTAAATGGATTCTCGTAAACGGGTTCGTGATTCAAGGAAAGACCGGAGATACAGAAAAAATACTGATTAGTTTCATTGATATTACGGAAAAAAAGCAAACGGAAAAAGAAGTGGAATATCTTGCGTACCACGACTATTTAACGGACACCTATAACAGAAGGTACTTCGAAAGCGAATATAGTGCAAAAAACACAGCGGCCTTTTTCCCTTTAGTGATTTTAACGGGCGATCTAAACGGATTGAAGTTGATCAACGATTCGTTTGGGCATCGGTCTGGAGATCTTGCCATTCAACAGTTTGCTATTGAAATTCGAAAACAAATACCGAATGATGCAATTCTAGCGCGCATCGGAGGAGATGAATTTGCAGTTATTCTTTTCCATAGTACGGAAGCAGACGCGAAGCAGTATGCCAGAGATCTACAGTCTACTATACGATTGACTGTCAGGGATCAGAGCGGTGATGATGCTGATGCTGAATTAACTGCCACCTTCGGATACAGTATTCAATCTTATCCCGGACAAGGACTAGATGAACTTTTGAAGGAAGCCGAGACCTTTATGTATCGGCGCAAGTCTCTGGAAAATACAAGTAAACGTAGCCATGTCATCGATGCCATTATGGGTACGCTGTTTGAAAAAAGCGAACGAGAGCAAAAACATTCGCTTCGTGTCAGTGCAATTGCTTCAGCGATCGCGACGGCAATGGGCCTTGATGATGCCGTCATTGCTAAAGTTAGAGT
>DATMYT010000314.1:0-4284 GCA_035560855.1 Negativicutes bacterium
GATATTCCCAGTGCTTTTCAATAGAGAAAAGGTGTAATCAATATAATTCGCCACGAGGAAGTGAATCTGAGCCGATGTGCAAGCAGACATGAAAAAATCCCCGAATGCTCACAATGAGTGACCGGGGATTTTTTGTTTCGCACATCATTCTCGTTTAATTATACTTCTGGCAAAAGCGATTTCGCCAAGGGATTCCACGCCAGCAAAAGCCGGTCGTTGGGATAGTGAAACTGGTTACTGCCGCTGGTCGAGGGCAATGGTTCCATCGGTAGTCCAAAGACTTCCAGACTTTTATTTGCCGGAAACTCGTTCCAAGCTTTTTGGCCATTGAAAAACAGCTTTTTTATGTCGGGATATTGTTTCAGCAGAATGCTGAAATCATTGGCAGCAGGGGATTTAATGGCGCTATCGGCGCCACCGGGGCGAATGCACTTATCCAACACGTCCCACAAGGCAATGCCTTGCTCGTGCAGAAAGATGACTCTTTCTGCATAGGCTTGTTGCGGCAAATCAGGGTCATGGAACAATTTACCCATGATCCACCAGAATCGGTTTCCGGGTCCGGCGTAGTATTGCTGCCGCCGCAGGGACTCCGGGCCGGGAATCGAGCCGAGTATCAGTACACGGGAGGATTCACTGATGATCGGGGGTAAACCGGTAATAAACATATTTCTCCAATCTATTGGCGTTTCGACAATTAGCACTTTGGGACGAAATCGCATCCGTTGGTCTTCATCAAATTTCTTTCCTATATTTTTATTATAATGTCATTCTGTGTGGACATCAAATCTTGGTAAGGTCAGCAGGGGATTCCTAACAGAGGCAGAACGAAATATATCATATGGCACATTCAAACTGAAGGAGGCTTAACCTCATGAAAGAGCATGTCTGGATTTCCAGCAGGAGCAAACGGTTGTCAGCAATGCTGCACATGCCTGTTGAAGCAAAAAAGGATACACCGATTGTAATCTGTTGTCACGGTTTTACTGGAGATAAAATAGGTGCGAACCAATTAACATTGAATTTGGCAAAAACTTTGGAATTCGCGGGATATATTGTTGTTCGTTATGATTCTCTCGGTTCGGGCGACAGCGAGGGTGAGTTTTCGTCAGACACAGTAGTATCTGGCTGGAAAGAGGATTTAGTCAATGTTCTTTCGTGGGTGAAACAGCAGACACGATTTTTAGCTTCGCCCATTATTCTTTATGGCCACAGTTTGGGTGGATTGGTCGTTCTTACCCACAACATGTTTGAGCAGGATGTTGTGGGGCGCATTGTTTTTGCACCAGTTATACACCCAATTGCAAATTTCCGCGATGTTATTCTGGGACCGGACTTATGGTCAAAATCGCTAGCGGGGGAAACGATTGCCAATTTCTTTGCCAAAGGGTACAAACTGGAGGAGCAGTTCGTAAAAGAGTTGGTTGCACGAGACTATGACCCAATTGGAGCTGCAGCCAAGTTGGCAACACCTTTATTAATCATACACGGATTGAATGATGTGGCTGTTCCGATCCAAGGATCAGTTGAACTTTTTCAAAGCTATACCGGGCCCAAGCTTTTTCAAAAACCTACTATTGATCACGTTGCTACCGGAAGTTGTGAGGTTATTTCCAAACTGGTTTTGGAATGGCTTGCAGCGGAGTTCCCGTGTAGTTCATCATCAAGAGGAGTTTGAAAGAATGTGACGAAAGAGTAATTATTCCTCAAAGATAACACAACGACAAGGAGGCGTGCCCGATGAAACGACAATGGATCATGATAATGGTTTCGTTGCTGATACTGGTGGCTCCCATGACCATAGGGCATTGTGAAACGTGGTATGCGCCTACCTTCTTCGCATCAGACAAAGAGGCGTTGGAAGTGTTGCAGAGTCTCAAAGGCTCATTCTTTGGATGGTCCAATTACCCTAAACAAACGGTAGAAATCGATAAGTATGGATTGCGGTTGTTTTCAGAATATATCGGGACAAAAAAAGTCTGGAATACTTGGGACATGTACTATATGACCGTGCCCGACTTAAGGTCGGAACAAGCTATCCTGGATTTTAAAAATGTTTCCTCGTTGACCATCGGTAATAATACAATCCCGTCTGCGACCAACCCGTGGTGTGTTACACAGGACAACACTCCGGCAACCACATTTTGTGTCAAAGACGAAGCAACAGCACGGCGTTTTGCTGATGCGGTCGCCACGTTGGCAACTGTCGCCGGGGCCAAGTGGAGGATTAATGGCGGATATACAATTCCGACCAGCGAAAATTGGTTTCGCAACAAATTGAACTGGAAAAAAAACACGGGAGCTGTCATCAAGACTGTTGTGCCCGGAGGACCTTTTGAGCGGGCGGGACTCCAGAACGAAGATGTTTTATTGACTTTCGGCGGGCAAGAAGTCACAGACGGCGCCGCTCTGTGGAAATTGGAACAAGCTCTCGTTCCACTCAAAGCATACGAAATTAGGGTAGCCACTACTGTGTACCGACGTGGAGTTGTATTGGATAAGGAAATTGTGTATTACAACTACAGCGTCAAAGCGGGGGAGATACGAAAACTGATCGATCAACCGGCGACGCCGGCAGCACTGCCGCAGGAGAAGCCGAAGCTGGGCGCGACAATTCGATCGCTAACCGATGATGATGTAAAGGCAATGAATTTAACGTCAACTGCGGGCGTTTTGGTTACCGGTGTTGACAGCAACAGCACTGCCCAACGAATGAATTTACTGGTTAACGACATTATTATAGAAGTAAATGGAATGGTCCTAAAAAACATCAATCACTTACGGGAGATACTGTCGGCGTCTACACCTGTCAGCAAAATGAAGGTAAAACGTGGAGAGGTCTTCGTGGATCTGACTGTGCCAGTTTCGATCTGACCTACCCTCTGGCGCAAAAGGGAATAATGATATTCGCAAATATACAACTTATCCCCACCGCAATAAACATCGCGCGATCAATTGCAACAGCTAAATCTTTTTCGTCCTTGCGAACGTAGAAATGATAAGAGGTTAAAGACAGGCAAATTGTTAAGGCGATGGTAAACAGACCAATGCCGGCAATATGATCAACAAGGCCAAATTCTCCGGCGGAAGGCGGCAAAACACCGTTGGCAACGTAAGAGTTAGCTACAGCACCAAAATAAGCGCCAGTTGGCAAGGCCAGCCGTGGGCCTATATCTGACGGCCTGATGAAAAAACTGAACAAGGCAAGGAGAATGGCCGCAAACAAAGAAAGAAAAATCTCAGTATAGAAGCCAAAATCTGTTCGGCTAATTCGCATAGCGGCAAGATACTGCGAAAAAATTTTGCCGGAACCATCCGTGATTCGGGGATCACCGTAAGATGAGTTATAGGAGTGCGCCTGTACTACGTTCGCCGATTTTGTTATTTTAAAGCCAGGGATTTGAACTCGAGGGCTTATGCTGATGGTATCGGCGACATAACGGATTTTGGCCCCGTCTCTGAGACTATCTTCAACGTAAATGTTCAACATATGATCTTCAATCGGTACTCGCGTAGTATCGAAAAACTTGATAATTCTTGCTGATACGCGATAGCGTTGATAATTCATCCCATCAGTTCCGTGATATTCCTCTAGCAAGTCTTTTTTGTAGATCGTTCCATCGACAAGAAACATTTTGCCGCCCGGGTCCAGTGTCTTATCGCCCTGCCAAGTGAACCAAATATAGAAGTGTGTAGTCCAAAAGGACTCCTTGACGGAAAGAGTTTCAATGTCATCAATATAGGTCCCAACTTTTACGTTCACGAAATCCCCGGTTTCGGACAATTGGACGGCGTAGTCCTTGGCCCACCACTTAGCTTCTCCTTCGGAATTGGCCATCGCAGCTTTAGCAAGATCAACTCCTGCTTCTCTCAACTTTCCCGCATGCCTGATTCTTGAATTGTTCATGTCTTTATACATGATTGAAGCACTCAAATAAGTGACAGTAGAATAAAAAAGAAAAATAGCCAATACGAATTTTACAAGGAAAACTTTGTTTTTGCGCGATAACCGATGCCAACTGTCCAACACTATTTATCCGACTCCTCTAGTAAGTTATAGAGGCGCTTTGCACCTCATCTCCATGATATTATAAAGCCGTGACATACAAGCAACTACTATCCAAAAGTATACTTTTGCGGATAATCTCGCTAATTCAAATGGAGCGGCAAAGAATAAAATGTAAAATTTTGCATAAGTCGTCAATTTCGGCAGGATTTCGTCAGATAAGGTGGAATGCTTTAAACAATTGAACAAAGTTGCAAATCGGTAGTCTCACAAGTGGT
>DATMYT010000315.1:0-7766 GCA_035560855.1 Negativicutes bacterium
TCGCAGCCCTACATCTCTGCGCAAAATCTTTTTCACATGGATGGACTGAGACAGCTTTTTTCCTTCTTGCCACTCGGCTGCAAGAAGCCCTGCCCAATATTGGTTGGATTGTCACGGCCGGACCTGCGGAAGAACCTTATCTGGACTCATACCGCAATTCATTGTCTGTGGCAGGAATTCCGGCGGTGACTGGCCTAAACCTGTCCGGTATGGCAGCAATCCTCTCGCAGTTGCAGCTCCTGATCTCATGGGATACCGGAGTCGTCCATCTGGCATCCGCAGTTGGAACACCCATCCTTGATATTTTTCCCAATAAAGATTTTGATTACTGCATTCAGCGCTGGGGGCCTTGGGAAAAACAGGGAATCGCTTTATCTCAAGCGACCAAGACCCTTGATTCCGCTCAAATTACGGTTATTGTATCCGCTGCAATACGGATATTGGATAGGAGTGTATCGGAGAATTGAGCGCTATACGCTACCAAACCCCCATCCACAATATTTTGATTACCAAACTGGATCATCTCGGGGATATGCTCTGGGCGACTCCAGCCTTAGCCGCGCTAAAATTTAAATTTCCCGATGCTGCAATTCATGTCGTGTGCACGGCTGCCGCTGAACCTATCCTTCGTCACAATCCATCCATCAGCCAAATTATGATTTATGATGCGAAGCGTTTTTCCTCAGATCATGACAAAAGAAACTGGCTCCAGCAATCTATAGGAACACCCGATTTAGCCGTGTGTTTCGACACTCGCGACGAGGCAATATTATTGGCTTATCTATCCAATGCGCCGATTCGTGGGGGCTATTTTTACAAGGATCGCCCCTTTTCTACACTTAAGACCTGGTGGCGGCTCAGCCACAAATTTGTTCACCCGACTATGGGCAATAATCCTGAGCACGAAGTCATTAATAATATTCGCTTGTTGGAACGGCTCAATTTGCTGAAACTTCAGGAACTGCCTGCAGAAATTTTGCAGACCAGAATCTATTTGTCGCCGGATGAAGTAGCACAATCGCATCAACGCTTAGAATCGATGGGGCTGACTGATACCCCGTTAATTATGTATAATATACCTAATAAAACCATCAATCATGGCTGGCCCAAAGAGCATATCGCTAAAATTGCTGAACGCTTGGGCGAGCTTGTCCCTGGGTCAACGGTTCTCGTAATTGCCGGGCCGGGGGAAGAACCTCTGTTGGAATCCATTCGCCCTTTTTTGCCAGCTTGCTGTCAACCTCTCAGTGGACTTTCTTTTCGTGTTTGGGCGGGATTTTTTCCGCACTGTTTGTTTTCTGTCTCTCGCGATGCTGGCGCAGTTCATGTCTCAGCCGCGATGGGAGTCCCCGTAATTAGCATCTTTGAAGAATCATGGAAGCATATGGAACCCTGCTGGGAAGCATGGAACGTGCTCCATAGAAATGTTGTCCGCCCCGATAACCCTTCGCTACAAAACATCGAACTACACGTTGAGGATGTGGCTAACGCCGCAAACTCACTATGGAAGAAGGTATCAAATGCCCGTTAAATTTAGTGTCCAGATCTGCAGCTACAACCGTTGGCATTTACTCAAACGTTCCTTGGAAGCCCTCTTTGCTCAAGACTTCCCTAAGGATGCGTACGAAATCGTATTTGTCGACGACGGCAGTACCGATGATTCTTTGTCTATGGCCCAGGCGTTGGCCACAACGGCGCCCTGCCTGCTGAAAGTCCTGACCAAGCCCAATGACGGTCTATCCCGTGCTCGCAATCTCGGCATCCGCAATTGCGAAGGCGAGATCATTCTATTCATGGATGACGATACGTTTGCTGATCCGGCCTTGTTGCGCGAACATCTCATCGTGCATGAACAGTTCCCGAACGCGGTCGTCATGGGTTGGGTCAACCACATCGAAGAACTTGATCCGAAGGGACCGCGCCAGTACGTAATGGCTGACTATTCCCGCTCCTTCTTCTGGACCAGCAATGTGTCGGTCCGCAAGAAGTATGTGGATGAGGTGGGCGGTTTTGATGAGGACTTTCGCGAATATGGCTGGGAAGACATGGAACTTGGGTTCCGCCTGAAAAAGCTTGGCTTACAAAAGCATATCAATGAAAAGGCGATCGTATCCCACTATAAGCCGCAAAAGCAGAAAAAGGACTTGCCGGGCATGCTGCGTCAGGCAGAGTCGAGTGCCCGCAGCGCCCTCATTTATATTAAAAAGCGCCCAGGGTTACGTTCCCGGATGGCGACAGGCATTACCTGCTTCCGTATGGGACTGGACCTAGTGTTGCGCCCTTTTCGTTCGCTGTTTCAACGCGGCATTGACAACGCCCCGGAGGGCCCGCTACGTGGATGGACCTGGTGGTGTGCGCGAATATTGTGCAGTTTTCGCTTCTTTGATGTAATTCGCAAGGGCGATAGCACCAAACCGGGAGCATCCACATGACCCCGGTTATCAGTGTCGTCATCCCGACTTTCAATCGTCGGGAAACATTGGAAAATGTGCTCCCGCTCTTGGCGCAGCAAACGCTACCGCCGGATCAGTATGAGCTGCTTCTGTGCGACTCCGGTTCTACCGATGGTACGACCGAGTTACTCGAAAAATTAGCGATCCCAAATCTCCGACATGTTCGTCCTGCGGAAAACCGTGGACGCAGCGGCGCCCGCAATGCGGGAATCCGGGAAGCAATCGGCGAATTTGTACTCTTTACCGATGCCGATATTCTGGCATCGCCCAACCTGTTGGAAGAACATCTGCGACTGCATCGGACCCGACCGCATTCTGCTGTGGTGGGACTAGAGATTCAGGTGGATTCGGTTGCCGAATATGAGCAAGTACGAGATAATCCCTACGATAAAGGCCGACACATGCACGGGCGGGATAGTAAAGAATTATCCTGGTTGTTTTTTCTGACCGGCAATGCGTCTGCCCCGCGTCAAGCATTACTTGAGGTCGGAATGTTTGACGAAAATTTCACTGTGTATGGACATGAAGACCTAGAGCTTGGCTATCGCTTGCAGAAAGCCGGCTACCCAATCCTGTACAATGCGCAGGCAGTCAACTATCACTGGCATCCGGTTCCCTTTGAAGAACGTTGTGACAAAATGCGCCACTCGGGTGTGGCTACCCGCCGATTTTACAACAAGCACCAGGACCGGTCTATCTTGTTGCGTCTGGGCATCAATCCGGCTACACTGGGGCTGCATTCCATGATCAGCGCCATTCCCGCATGGCAGGACAACTTGCGTTCCAAGAAAATGCAGACCGGCTGGGGACGGGAACTGACGCTGCAATATTACTATCTATGCGGCTACCGAGACAAAAAACCATGAGCTCCCCCATTGATTTTTCCGGCATACAAAATGTGCTGATTTTACGTACCGACCACCTCGGAGATTTGTTGCTCTCGACTCCTTTGATTCGGTCGATGCGCAGGGCGCTACCGGGACGTCGTTTCATCTTGGTGACTTCTCCTGCCAATGCCGGTGCCTTGGACGGTTGGGATGCGATTGATGAAACAAGGGTATTCAATCCTGCCTGGCCGCTATCTCAAAAATGCGCATTTGTCCGCGATTTGCGCCAAACACGCTGGGATCTGTGTCTGACGCTATCACCCCGGACTCCGTCCTATATTCTCGGCTGGTTGTCCGGCGCACCGCTACGTGCCGGAATCGTTTATTCTAGGCGAATACTAGCCCGATTGCTCAGCCCTCTGTGGCTGACACATAGTGTCGTGATAAATGTGGACGAACAATTATCGGCTGGAAAGATCGTTGCGCACGAAGTGGAACAACTGGCGCGAATTGCAGTGGAATTGGGATTGCCGGCAAGTGAGCCGGGTCCGTTGGAATTTCCGCTCGCTCCTGCCGACGTCGCGTGGGCACAGAAGTGGATACCTGCAACTCCTTTAATGATCGGCATCCATGGCGCTGGAAAATGGTTATCGCAAGGCTGGACGGTTGAAGACTTTTTGTCACTGATCCGATCAGTTGCGATGCTGCAACCAGATAGTAAGGTTTTGCTAACGTTCGGCCCGGGTGACGCCGACTTGCAGACGGCTGTGGAATCAGCTATGAGAGCAACGCCCAACCCTTCTGTGCTGTTACCAGGACGGTTGAATATTTCTCGTTGGGCTGCACTTTTTTCTCTTTGTGATGTCATCATCAGCCCGGACACCGGCTCCCTGCATCTGGCAGTTGCCTTGGGTCGCCCGGTGGTAGCGCTGTATGAATCCGATACCTTTTTGCACTGTTCTTCCCAGTGGGCGCCCTGGCGGGTTCCTGCTGCCGTCATTCGCCGCGGATCGCCTGCTGCGACGCTGCCGGTTCTTGCAGAAGAAGCATTGCGACTGATTAGATTGGAGAAAAAACTGCCATGATGGCGTCTGCTGTTTTTCATCGTGTACTAACGTATATCGAAAAGCCGACGCCTCAGTATTCAGGCCGGGGGGAAACGGCTCTTGCCATTGCCGTATTGCCGCTGGCTTTTGCCTATAAGATGCTTGACTGCCTGTATGGCAAAGAACCGATTCCCGGCCAGCCATGGTTGTATATGCTATTACTCTCCGCTTTTACTGCCCTCGCCTTCAGTAGTGTCCTGTTTTTGGCGACTCCGGTCGGAGAACGCTGGGTCCGGCGGATGCTGGCTGAGAATCGCACGACATGGCTAGCGTCTATCCCTTCTTTGTTTGTAGGACTTTTTTTATTACTGCTCTGGGGGTTGGGCCTTCCTGAATTACAAACTCAGTCATTTTCCATGATCACCGCACCGTGGTCACAGCTGCCGTTGCCGCTCTTTTTGCTTTTGGCCGGCGGAGTATTGACCTCTTGCTTTCGCGGCGGTTTAACCATGTCATTAAAGCGTTCCTCTTCTGCCCCTGATGCTCCATCTTTCGGTTGGCGACAACTCGTCTGCGTTTTGCTGGCTACTTTGCCCTTTCTTTTTGTGCAGGAACAGTTGCCTTTGTTATGGTGTTTTACCACGCCGGTAGCAGTCACCGTGCTTGTATATGGATCGGGACTGGGTAGAGAGTATTTTGGTTACTCTTTTGTGCCCCGCTCTGCTAAGGAAGCGTTGTTTGTCTTGTCATTATTGGCCAGCGGTTTGCTGATCTTTCTCCTCGCTAATTTTCTTGTAGGTGATATTACCTATACCGGTGGCCTTTGGCACACCTCTTGGCAGCGCCTCTACGATTCCATCTTTGTATACTTACTCATAGTCGGTATTTCCGAAGAAGTCTTGTTTCGTTGCGGGCTATTAACCCTAGTCGCCGCCTTGTTCGCAAAAAAAAGCGCCCTCGGCTGGTGTTTGCAAAAACCCCGTCTGAGCGCCGTATTATTTATTTCTCTATTGTTTGGCCTCGTTCACTTGCCGCGTGGCCTGCTTTTTTCCTTTTTGGCCCTGCTTGCCAGTTTGCTTTACGGATTAGCCTTTGTCGCAGGCAAGACCTTGTTTGGTCCCGTCCTATTGCATGGGCTGCTGAATGTACTGATTCTGATGAATTTTCATCTGGCTGATTTTTAAATCGTTTAATTGCAGGAGGGAATTTTCTTGTCACGTATCCATTGGCTCCGCCCCCTCTGTACTAGCTTGTTGGTCTTTGTCGGTATTTTTCTGGTTCTTTTCCCCGATAATTCTTTGCCGGATCGTTTCGCTCATTTTGCCAGCGATCAATTCAATCAAGGATTTCAGATTCTCGCTCACTTGCTGATCTTCTCCATTGCTTGGTCCTGGCGCAGCTGGAAACCTGTGCTGCTGGATATGAGCGTGACCTTTGCCGTGAACAGCGTCTTGCAAATTACTAAACATTTTCTAATTGCTGATATCGCAATCCGGCCCTCAGGAGGCTTCGGAGGATTTCCCAGTGGTCATGCTGCAGCAACTTTTTCGCTGGCCTTTCTGCTGTCTTTGTATTACCCACGCCTCTGGTGGGCATGGTATACTGCTGCTGCGCTGGTGACTTGGTCGCGGGTGCAGACGAACGCGCACACGGAGCTGCAGGTTGCGGCGGGAATGCTGTTTGGAACGGTGGTGGCTTGGGGATTCGCTAAGGCGATGTGGAAAGAAAAAAGGACGATGAGTTGATGCCACCTGCCAATCGACTGCGAAGAAGAAGTGGAGCGTAAGAACGCTGCGACGCTTTGCTTAACCTCCGCTTTTCTTACGCTCCACTTCTTCTTCAAGTTTAGCTTCAAACGCAAAAAAAAATCAAGGACCGGGATATTTCTACTATCCCGGTCCTAATTTATTTAATTTTTGTCTAGTCCGAATTCCTGCATTAAGAATTCGGCTATTTTTTTTGCCCCGCCAGGGGGGCCCATACGCTCACGACCGATAGCGCCGCGGCGGGTACGTTCTTCCGGGTGGGCCAGCAGCCAGGAGATCTCGCGGGAAACACCTTCGGGAAAATCGCTGATATAGGCTGCAGCCCCGCCAAGAAGACGTTCCTGGTCGATCATTCGGGACGGTGTCGTCTGCGCCCCCGCACCCACAAAACTAATGACGGGACGCCCCATACCAGCCGCTTGTTCGTTGGCGGTGCCAGCCATCCCGATTACGAGAGTCGAGTCATGCAGGACTGTTTCAAAGAGATCTTTGCCCATTTGGACCGTCTTGGTCCCTTTACGCAGCATGCTGCCTTCCGTTAATGTCCAGCCATCTTCTCGCACCACTTCAGCCATTTTTTCGATATCGAGTACCGGCGATAAGGCACAAAGATATTGAGCCGCCTCGGGCACTCCATCAATGACAGACAAAATGCGCCGAAAATTATGGTCCGCTTCATCTCGACTCCCTGGGAATAGGCCGATTACCGGCGGATTCGTCTGTTTTTCCGGACCTGCCTCGCCGATCCCGTCCATGATTGGATTACCGAGGAAACGGGCGTCGATCCCTTTAGCCTTCAATCGCTCTGCCGTATGAGCATCCCTGGTAAGCACACGCGATGCGAATCGACGAATGATCCATTCCTCAATCGGCGAATGGGGATTCATATAGTCGGACTTGGCGAGAGCCAAAAATACAGATTTGCGCCCTAATCCAAAGTAAGCATGAATGAGTAGAAACACATCGCCTACCACAAAAGCATGATCAAACTCGGACCGTCGTCGGGCGAGAAATCCCAGATAGCGGAAGTAGTCCCGCGCATACGGGATGTCTTTCAAAAACAGCCGAAATTCCTGGCTGCCGAAGCCCTGTCCCGGAGGGAAGGCTCCTTCCCACACGGTCTCAATCCCATACTTTTGAAAGTCGTTCCCGTTGGATACCATGGGAACAGCAACGATGGGGTGCTGCGGCGCCATTTGGCGCAGTTCGCAAGCGATGAGGGCGCCGGTGCGGTCTTCCCCATAGCCGTTAGTCAGAAATGAAATTTTCACGTATTTCCTCCGCTATCATTCGCGCGGCGCCACGCTCGCGCGTCAGTTCCAGAAGATCAGAGCGTAATTTTCCCCGGCGCTCAGTATCCCGCCATAGGGCCGACGCGGCATCCGCCACTCCAATAGATGTAAGAATTCCGCGTATCTCAGGCGCCAGCATCCGCCCCGCCATCCGGTTTACCATCGACATGTAGGGAACCCGAGGGCTCATCCAAGCAATAATCCATTTTTTCAAGTGATTGAACGGGAAAAATCGCGGATACAAAAGTCCCAACAGTCCTTCAAAAGGAACATTCTCGATCGAATTCAACGGCATCAGCATAATGAACGGAATTCCGAGCGCAGCACACTGCAAATTATTGGTTCCTGGCAATACGATTGCGATATCGGTAGCCACAAAAGC
>DATMYT010000316.1:0-4569 GCA_035560855.1 Negativicutes bacterium
ACGAGCTCAAACTATTCTTGAGTTTCATAAAATATTACGCACTCAAGAAATTTTCTCATTTTTTCTCCAGCAAGCTTGTAACACACCAAGTTTTGGAAACTTAAAATTCCACAATTGTAATAAAACAATTCCGTTTTGTAATGTTTTATTTCCACAATGGTTACAAAAATTCCTTCTTCCGCAATCAGCGAAAGAAGGAATTAAATCATCCCAGCAATGTGAACAAGCCCTGCGCCCATCCTAGCGACTGTCGATACAACTCAGCCACATCCTTGTCGGCAATGCCCAGTTCTTTAGCCAATTTCGCAAAGTCATCCCATTCCGCTTTTTCATAGTGTCGTGCCATTGTGTGTAACTTGCCCAAATCATTGTCTCCCCTAAGTAGCGCGAAGACAATATCGTCATCTAGTGGCAATTCTCTCAGAATGTCACCCATGGGACGATCCAGCATTGCATCGACCAATGAAAATAAACCGACCAAAAAAGCTTGATCGCTACGTTTCGTCCACCCGAGCTGGAAGGTAAGCAATTCACCAAACCGAGCTCGAATCAATGATAACACCACTAATTCATCCGGCTTATCCTGGGCAATGTTTTGCAGCGCCAACAATGAAACCCATTTCAGAATCTCCTTGCGGCCCAACATTACCAGCGCCTGTCGTACAGACGAAATCTTATTGCGTACGCCGAAAAACGCCGAATTGATAAATTTCAGCATTTTAAACGACAACGCCACGTCTCGCCGAAAAATTTGTTCCAGCTTGTCGAAATCGATCTCCGTGCGGCTGGCTTCCCGCATCATGTTCAAATAGTTGACAGTGTAGCCTGGAATATCGCGCCCGGAAAAAACTTCCGGTCTACCGAAGAAATAACCTTGGAAATATTGATAACCGAGCTCTTTGGCCTGCTTAAAATCAAAGTAACTTTCGACTTTTTCCGCCAACAGGCTTACACCCATGGATTTTAACCGTTGCGCAATTCTTTGACGCTCCGGCTCCTTGGTCTTTACAAAATCGACTTTCACCATATCCGCCAGTTTGACAAGTTCTTCCGACCCCTGGTAAAAGACAAAGTCATCGAGCACTACCATATAACCTTTTTCCTTGAGTTGGCGACACGCAGCCAGTACCTCCGGATCAATTTCAATTGTTTCCGCCAATTCCAAGGCTAGCGCCTTCGGCGGCAGCATCGTCATGATCTGGTGTTTCAGCAGTCGGGGAGTAAAGTTAATGAACGCCTTTTTACCAACAGTCACATCATCAACAATCTTGAGAAAAAAACTACCGCTGATAACATCCGCAGTTGCCTGATCACCATCCGAACCTGGAAAAAAATCATCTGTTCCGTTACGGAATAACAATTCATAACCAATAACGTTCTTTTCCGTATTGAAGATCGGTTGTCTTGCTACATGAACTTCCACAGTCAAACCCCTCCCATCCATCCGCCCGCATTCTGGAAACGGTGAATCGTCCAATACAGTCACATTTTCTACCTGTTTGGTTCGCCCTGCAGCCTGCATTTTCCTGCTAAGCATTGTATAAAACTCAATGTCTAACAACAAATGTTCAATTTTGAAGTTTTAGCACAGACCGAACCATGATTTCCACACCTGTCGACAAGACAGATTCATCCAAATCAAACCTTGGGTGATGATGGGGAAATGCAGCGCCTTTTTCTGGATTGCCAACTCCCAGAAACAAAAACATTCCTGGCGCATGCTGGAGAAAATACGAGAAATCTTCCCCACCCATTGAGGGACTAATCTCGTGAACGAAGGCGTCCCCCACAGATTCTCGTGCGGCTTCCGCAACCACGGCAGTCACGCGGGGATCATTGATTACCGGTGGATGTCCCAATCTCTTATCTACGACACAAGTCGCTCCGGCTGCCTGGCATATGCCGGTACAAAGCTCTTCCAACCGACTCCACACCCGTGATCGAACTTTATTATTGAAAGCACGGATGGTTCCCCTGATCACGGCGATTTCAGGCGTAACATTGAATACTTCGCCTGACCGAAACATTCCCGGAGATACTACCGCCGATTCCAGTGGGTCGATTGAGCGACCGACTATCGTGTTGAGAGCGCAAATGATCTGTGCGCCGGTGGATAATGCACAAACCGTATCTTGCGGCATCGCGCCATGCCCGCCTTTTCCCTTAACCGTGATAAAAAATTCGTCCGGCGATGCCATGAGGCAACCATAAGATATTCCCGCAACTCCTGCCTCCAAGGGTTGCCATAAGTGGATTCCCATAACAAAATCCACACCCATCATCACGCCATCCGCGATCATAGCCAGCGCACCGCTGGGAAAGGCTTCTTCTGAAGGCTGAAACAACAGACGCACCGTTCCCTTAAGCTCTTTTTGCAACTTGATCAACACTTTTGCAGCACCCAGCAACATTGCCACATGTCCATCGTGCCCACAGGCATGGCAGACCCCTGAATTTTGAGACCTATAGGAAGTATCGATTTCATCCTGTATCGGCAATGCATCAATATCTGCGCGTAACGCTACTATTTTCCCCGGAAGGTTTCCCACGATATCTGCAACTATGCCAGTTCCTGCTACCGGGCGCGGTGTCAGTCCCATTTGGGTAAGTTCATCCATTATTTTTTGCTGTGTTTCAACTTCAAAACCGCCAAGCTCTGGATGCATATGAAAATGTCGCCGTAACGCAATCACATATTCCGTTTCCCGCCCAACGACCTCTTTGATCCGATCCATTTAAAAACCTCCAGTTAAATCCAACTACCTATAAAAAAGGCGCTGAAGCAGTTTTCGCAGACCGCAGCGCCACATAATACCACACTCAAGTACTTTCGCCCAATAACAACGCTTCACAAACTTCTTCAGTCGTACCAAGAACGGCAAAAGCTTCCTGCTGTAGTTTTGGCAATGTCAAAGATTTTTTCTGCTTCCAGGCAAAATAGTCAGCAATATGTACTGCAGCAACCACATCTCGGTGGATAATCGCCTGATTCATCGGGTCATGATGAAACATCGCCGCTTCAACGATAGGATGCGGTAAACTCCACCAATTCAACAGAAATCCGCCTACTTCATCATGAGAAATTCCCATTAGGCTGCGTTCAGTTTCTTGAAATGTTGTATCTTTATTTTGAAAAACCGACCGATAGACACCGGTGTAAGGTTGGGAATAATCCCGAATTAGCAAGATTCGCCCAATATCGTGCAACAGCCCCGCAGTTGCCTCATTTTCCTTCATCTGACGCCCTAAGCAACTTGCAAAAATAGCATGCGTTAGGCGATTGACTCTGTCGGCGTGATCCCACAGAACATCCTTCGAAAAGAAGCCTCCGTGCAATCCATCCAATTGCTTCATGACCGACAAGCCCAACACAATCATTTTCAGATTAGTAATTCCCATGTAGACAATCGCCTGGCGCACCGAACCGGTGCTCATATTATAATATACGGAATTGGCCACTTGAAGAAGTTTTGCGGCTACCGTCTGATCATGCTCCACGACACGGGCAAGTTCATCCAGTCCAGCATCCTTTTCAATCAACGCGCATAATCGGCTATACAATTCAGGCATCGTAGGCAAATCCTTGAGATTATTGAATACTTCAAGCAACTGCCGACGGGCAAACAAGTCCCCAAGCTGCAACAGCTTTTCGATTTCCTCGACCAGCCGGGCATTATCCCAAGGTTTCAAAATGTACATACGAGCTGAGCCGTCACGCAGGCACCCAATAACATCCTTTCCTTCAGCAAATCCGCTCAAAATTGCTCGCATTGTGGTAGGATAAAATGCGCGAACTTGCTTCAGAAACTGATGTCCATTCATTCCAGGCATCCGCATGTCGCTTACAACAAGGTCCACCGGCTCCTGCGCCATTATTTCCAGTCCTTGTTCTCCACTTTCAGCAGTTAACACCCGATGACCCAACGAAACAAAAATCCGCTGCAAGGCTTTTAAAATATTTGTTTCATCATCAACCAGCAATAATGTCTTTCCCAATACTATCCACTCCTATGCCAATACCATTCACTTCAATTGCGCGTCGAAGGATCCGGCCGCTCAATACGGATCACCGCCTCCGCTGGGTCCACTCCCGCATACATCACATCCGTAAAGGAGGAAAAGTAGCGGTCGGTCGTCGAAATATTGACCGTAATCAGCGTTTCAACCATGCGGGACGTCAGCTCGCCCCCTTCAACATCAATACTGGTCTTATAACGAATTTCACCATCATTCATGTCCATTTCAAAATTACCGATATTTAGTCCATAATTAATCCGCGCTAAGAGTTCGGCAATCAACAATCGCTGAGATTCCGACGCGCGAATGGGAATAATCGAATAAAACACAAAGATCTCGTGCTCTTCATTGGCACGACCGAAGCAATCATAGCGCGCATTTTTTCCCGTGAAACTAAACCTGATGGCGGACTCGTCGGGAAGTTCTTCGTAACGCCAGTCATCTTCCTGCAAAAAAGCAATTAGAGAATCAAATACTCGTCCCACCATTGGTTCCTCCTCCACCCGGAATTAAACGCATTCCCGCATATCATTCTATCATTTCGGCCTACAC
>DATMYT010000317.1:0-3561 GCA_035560855.1 Negativicutes bacterium
CCCAAGAACATTTATGTTCTTGGGTTCTTTGTTTTTATTTTTGTTTTTCTTCTTTTCATGTGCGATACCGTTCATCAACCAGGCTTGATCTCCCTGATCCATTCATCGGTAGCCATTACCTTGGAGAACCGCATGGCCTGGGTAATGAGAATTGCCCTGTGAAGATCAGCCGCCGTTATTTTACCGGCATAGTTTTCGATATCCAACGTTCCTGTGGCATCAGAGAGAAATTCCACGGAAAATCCGAGATGTAGCGCCTGTCTCGCTGTCGTATCGCAACACATCTGCGTCATGTACCCACAGATGACAACCGTACTTACCCCCATTTTCCGCAGCGTCTCTTCCAGTCCAGTCCCGGTAAAGCTACCCGGCAACTGCTTATCAATGATACAATTATATTTTTTTTTCAATAGTTCCTCATGGATCTCCCAACCCTTGCTGCCCTTTGCAAAAGCGGCGGCATCCTTTTGCGGCGCTCCATGCTGGATCAGAATGACCGGGATTTTCTGTTGATTGGCGGCATCCACTGCCTGAAGAATTTTGTCGAAACTTCCTTCCGGATACGTCACCGGCAGTTTTCCTGTAAAATATTCATTCTGCACATCAATGACGAGCAATGCTCTTTTCACGTACAATCCCTCCACAATTTTTTCACGCAGATTGCATTTTGACTTTATTTTATTTCTACGACTAGAATTATTTTCCCTGCCCTGCAGAAATCACCCAGTACAAAAGACGCGCGACTCCCCTTGTTCATGCCTTGCGTAGTTCGTTCTGGTATTGTTTGGGGGTCATAGACGTTTCGCGGCGAAATACACGGCAAAAATAGCTGACATCTTGGTATCCTACTTCTGAAGCAATTTTCATTATAGTATAACCGGGATCCTTCAACATTGTTTTCGCGCGATCGACTCTGACTTTTGTCACATAATCCACAAAATGACAGCCTTTTTCCTGTTTAAATAGGCGGCTGAAGTAGAAGTGGCTCAAATGAACACTCTGTGCTACTTCTTCCAATGATATGTTTTTTCGGCAATTTTCCGCTATATATTCACAGGCTTTGTTAATCACGCACACGTTGATACTGCTTCTGTTTTGGAGCATATTCTCCATGAAGGCTTCCAATGCAGTCAACATCCACTGTTCAATTTGTTCCTTGGAATGGCATTCCCGTAATCCATTAATCCGCAAAATATTGAGCAGGGTGAGTTGATCCAAATTTGCGCCGCCTTCAACGGCAGCCCTTGATAACACAATAAGCAGTTCTAATACGCAAGCCTTTACCGTTTCCATACTGGCTTTACTCGCAAATATTTCGTCCAGCAGTTTACTCAAGGCTTTTTGGGCCGGTTTACGCTCCCCGCAGCGAACTTTATCCAGCACTGTCCGTTCATATTGAAAAGGATAATTAAAAGGGCCGGTACTCAAATAAGGAATGTCGTCCACGTGGATAATCTGACTATCATCAATAAAAAACCTCTGCTGTTGGGCCTTCATTGCTTCCAAATAGGACTTATGCAATTCCAAAGGATTATTATAATAGCGACCAATGCCAATCCGAATCCCAATATTCAAATGATTGATCACAGTCTCCCGAATAGCTGTCGCGGTTTTAGTCACATCCGTTTTTATAAATTCCGCAGCATGATTGTCTTTAAAACCCAGTAATACAACAATCTTATCGCTGCTAAAAGGACTAACCAGCCCTCGTTCCTCAACAATACCGCAGACTAACTTATATATGCTTTGCTTTAATATCTGCTTTTCCAGTTCACTATCACGGTCGGTAATTTGTTTAAAATTTTCAACATCGATAACCAGAGCCACACCAAAATCAATCTCTATGCCCAGAAATTTTGCCCGTTCCCGAAAATGGGCAAGTTCACTGATGTTTCCTGAAATCAAATCATATACAAAGGACATTTGGATAAAGGGGATTGCGGCTTCCACTTTTTTTCGCAGATTTATTTCTTCCTGCTGTTTTGCTTTTTTCGCATCAATTTCGACCGTGATCTCCTCTAATATCCGGACTAAATCGTTAGGACAGACCGGCTTCAGCAAATACTTTGCCGCACCGAGGGTAAGCGCTTCTTTGGCATAGCTGAACTCTTCCATGGCAGTTAACATGATCACTACGGTATCCGGCAGTGTTTTTTTGATGTTCTTCGCCGCTTCCAGTCCATTGATTCCCGGCATACGAATGTCCATGAGCACGACATCAGGTTTCTCGCTCTCAGCGAGACGAACAGCGCTTAGCCCATCACCAGTCTCGCCAACCACTTGAATATCGGTTAACCGTTTTTCGATAATAAACTGCAGTGCTTGTCGTTCTAACTGTTCGTCCTCTGCAATCAATAGCTTAACCATGAACGCGCTCCTTCTACACCCTTCAATTCTGACAGAACGGGAAACGGATATAATTACTTGTCCCTTCCCCTATTTTGCTTTCGATTTTGAGTCCATATTCATCACCGAAATAGTGCTGAATCCGTTTATGAACATTCACGATTCCCAGACCTGTCGTCTCGCCATTTGTCTTCATCTGCTTTTCAACTCGAAAAATGCTGCGAATGCGATCCATCGATACGCCAACACCCGTATCGATCACACTTACCGTAATGACATCCCCTTCATACACTCCGCGCACATGGATGGTTCCCCCATCCACTTTCTTTTCAAGCCCATGAATTATCGCATTCTCAATGATCGGTTGTAGCGTAAGCGCCGGAATTAGTGCGGCCTTGATCTGAGGATCAATATCAATATAGAATTGAACGCGATCTCCAAAGCGTGTTCGTTGAATCAACAGATAATTTTTAACCGATTCGATTTCCTCATCCAAAGTGCGCAATACATCAATATCCCGCAAATTATCGCGCAGTAGACTGGACAAAGCATATACGACTTCTTGAGTACGACCGGCTCCTTCCAGGAGGGCCAATCGTGCAATGGTGTTTATTGCATTGAAGAGAAAGTGCGGATTTACTTGCGCTTGCAAGGCTTTAAATTCAGTAGCGCGTAAGCTTGCTTCCAAAACAGCCTTGGCTTTGACCTCTTGCATAAGTTTTTTTTGCGCCAAATTTAAAGCGCCAATTTCCACAATGTAATTGGACATGATATAAGCGAGATCAGCTGCGGCTTTAATTCTTTTTTCCGGTACAATTTCTATCACGTCAAAAAAATTGGCCAGCTTTTCCTTATCCATATCAAAATCAGCAAGTCGTTCAAACATCTCCGTTTTAGCATCATAGGTCGCTTCAGTTAAAAGCACTTGCCCCGCAAGAAAAGCTCCAATATATTGATTTTGAACAACGATGGGCGCCGCCAAATCAGTCAATCCACTGTGGCATCGATATACCGCAGGCTTTTGTTCATGATTCATTCGCCCCCCCCGGTCATCGCAGCCTGTACAGCGAGACAACCCTTCGGAGAAGGTACGAATGTAGGTACAGAATCCTGTGAAATTACTTGGTCTTGTTATAGGGTTCCCTGCAATATCCACGATAACCGCGGCCAGACCCGTAGCTTCGGAAAATTTATCCTGAATCTCCTGAAGAATAT
>DATMYT010000318.1:0-7546 GCA_035560855.1 Negativicutes bacterium
ATACAAACCTATTGACTGATAATAAGTCATCGCCGCAGATTCCACGCCTCCGTGTCATATTTGTCTCGCGCCAGTTTCTGCAGCATTCTTTCCTCCGTATCCAGGATTGTTATTCCGGCTTCCATCGCAGATTGGGCTTGCGAGCCGCCGTCGCCTCGTCCATTCTTCCAACGACCGTAGTGGACGGCGCTTGTTTGATCAGCTCGGGCGTATTGGTTGCTTCTTCGGCAATCTGCCGCATGATGTCAATGAATGCGTCAAGAGTTTCCTTGCTTTCCGTCTCGGTTGGCTCAATCATCAACGCCTCTTCAACGATTAACGGAAAGTAGATGGTTGGTGGATGCACTCCATAGTCGAGGAGCCGCTTCGCGATATCCAGCGTCTTGATTCCCTGCGGATTCTGTTTTTTCGACGTAAGAACGCATTCATGCATGCAATACCGAGCAAATGGCGCATGATAAACATCCCGAAGCCGAGCCAGACAGTAGTTAGCATTAAGCACAGCGTCCTCGCTCGCCTGCCGCAAACCTGCCGCCCCCATCGAGAGAATGTATGCATAGGCTCGGATGAGAACGCCAAAATTGCCGTAGAAACCATGCATACGGCCAATCGATAGTGGGCGTTTTTCATCGAAACAATACAGCCCTTCTTGATCCTGCACCACTACCGGAATCGGCAGGAAAGGCTCGAGGATCTTCTTCACGCCCACTGGACCTGCACCCGGCCCTCCTCCGCCATGCGGGGTGCTGAAGGTTTTGTGCAAATTGAAATGCACTACATCGAAGCCCATGTCGCCAGGCCGCGTCAGCCCCATGATTGCGTTGGCATTCGCTCCGTCGTAATATACCAACCCCCCGGCGGCATGTACGATTTCCGTCACAGCGCAAATTTGTTTTTCAAACAGACCCAGCGTACTGGGATTGGTCAGCATTAGCGCTGCAGTATTAGAGCCCACAACGGCTCGTAGGGCATCGAGATCAATCGCCCCATCCGGATGTGACTTGATCTCCACTACGTCCATTCCACACACGGTTACGGAAGCTGGATTGGTCCCATGGGCGGAGTCCGGCACGATCACTTGCGTCCTGTTTTCGCCGTGATGCCGGTGATACGCCCGGATCAGTTTTAATCCTGTAAGTTCGCCATGAGCGCCTGCCGCCGGCTGCAATGTAACGGCATCCATCCCGGCGATTTCCGCCAACATCGTCTGCAAATCAAACATTAGCTTCAAAGCGCCCTGCGTATCTCGTACATCTTCCAACGGATGCAGACCTGCCAACCCCGGCATCGTCGCGACATCTTCGTTGATTTTTGGATTGTACTTCATCGTACAGGATCCAAGTGGATAAAAGCCGGAATCAACTCCAAACGTCCGTTGCGACAACTCTGTGAAGTGACGCACCAGATCGAGTTGACTCACTTCCGGCAGCGCTGCTGGTTCACGCCGCAAAAAAGCGGCAGGAATCAAGGTAGCCAAGTCTTCCATCGGCACATCGGAAACAGGCAGATCAACTGCCCGACGACCAGAGCGGCTTCGTTCAAAAATCAAAGCGGCAGAGCATCTCATGCCGACACCTCCTTCAGCATCCCGGCCAACAGTTCGATTTCTTCGCGGGTACGTTTTTCCGTCACCGCGGTCAGCATGCATCCGTTAAGTTCAGGATAATATTTACCGAGATCCAGTCCCGCTACCACCCCCGCCTCCTGTAGTTCAAAGTTCAATTCAGTCGGCGGCAGTGGGCAACGTACGACAAATTCATTGAAGAATGGCTGCGAAAACACCGGCTTGAATCCTGGCACTGCTATTATTCTCTTTTGCGCATAGTGTGCTTTTTGCAGGCACAACTCTGCTACCTGCCGGATTCCCTCCCGTCCCAGCGCAGATAGATACACAGCCACAGCCAAAGAACAAAGCGCCTCATTGGAGCAAATATTCGAAGTCGCTTTTTCTCTTCGGATATGTTGTTCCCTCGCTTGAATGGTTAGGACGAAGCCCCGTGTTCCTTCCGAATCAACAGTCTGCCCAACGATACGCCCCGGGGTGCGCCTCAGCCATTTATCCCGCGTCGCCAAAAAACCGATGTACGGGCCGCCGAAAGACACGGGTAACCCCATCGACTGCCCTTCTCCCACAACAATATCTGCGCCAAGAATACCCGGCGCTTCAAGCACACCAAGTGAAATCGGATTGACGGCAGCAATAAACAAGGCACCCTTTGCTTGAGTGATCTGAGCCGCCTGCTTCATATCTTCAACGCAACCGAAGAAGTTCGGATTCTGGCAGATAACAGCCGCCGTTTTTTCATTGACCTGCGCAGAAAGAGCATCCAAGGAAGTCACGCCATCCACATAGTCGACGACTCGGATTGTTACATCACGATCCCTCGCGTATGTTGCCAGCACATCCCGCCAATGTGGATGCACCGTGCGTGAGATCAGTATTTCATTGCGTCCTGTAATACCGCAGGCCATCAAGGAAGCCTCCGCCATGGCCGTCGATCCGTCATAGAGCGATGTCACCGCCATCTCCATGCCAGTTAAAAGACAGATCAGACTCTGATACTCCCACAGCGCCTGTAGATACCCCTGAGAAATTTCCGGCTGATACTGCGTATAAGCGGTCAAAAACTCAGACCGACCGACAATATTCTTAACCACACTGGGAATGTAATGGTCATAAGCACCCGCACCGAGAAAATACAACGACTCTTCAAAATCCCGGTCCTGCAGGGCCAATTCCTGAATATGCGATTTCAGTTCCATTTCAGACAACGCAGGCGGCAAATTTAACGGTCGCTTCATCCGAACCTCGGCCGGAATATCGGCAAACAGCTCTTCCACCGACTTTACGCCGATTGCCTCAAGCATAGAGCGCCGATCCTCCTCCGTATGGGGAAGATAGCTCCACGTATTCACCTCAATGGCCTCCCTTCGCTACTTGCGCGGCATAGGCTTCGCTGTCCATCAGTCCTTCAGCTTCCATTCCCTCTGCCACTTCAACGACTGCAATCCACCCCTCGCCATAGGGGTCTTGGTTTACTTTTTCAGGTGCATCATTAAGTGATTCGTTGATTTCGACCACGGTCCCTCCGATGGGTGCAAAAATATCCGATACCGCTTTTACCGATTCTACGACGGAAAAGCGCTTGCCTGTTGTAATCGTGGCTCCGAGCGCAGGCAGTTCTACAAATACGATATCCCCAAGTTGCGACTGCGCAAAAGATGTGATTCCTACTACGGCCCGTCGGCCATCAAATCGGACCCATTCATGTTCTTTAGAATACTTCAAATCTGTCGGATACTGCATTTCTCATTTCCCCCTTTTATAAAATGGTCTACTAATGGTTTTCGCCCGAACGGACTTTTCCCTAATCTCAATATCAATTTCGGTTCCCACCGGTCCTATATCGGAGTGGACGAGAGCCATGCCCAAATTTTTACCTACCGTCGGTGCCACAGTACCGGAAGTCACATGACCGATCTCATTGCCATTTTTCAGCACCGGGTATCCTGCCCGCGCCACGCCTCTATCCAGCATCTCAAATCCAACTAGTTTCCGCTTCAGCCCCTGTTCCTTCTGGGCAAGCAAGACCTCCTTTCCGTTAAACTCCCCTTTGTCAAACGAAACAAATCGCGACAGGCCCGCTTCCATTGGCGAAATATCCGCCGACAGCTCATGCCCGTACAATGGCATTGATGCTTCAAAACGCAGCGTGTCGCGACACCCAAGCCCTGCAGGTTGTAGTCCATGAGGTTTTCCGGCTTTCATCAATTCATCCCAGACTTTTTCCGCCTCCGCCGGTCGACAATAGATTTCGAACCCATCCTCTCCGGTATACCCGGTCCTCGACACCAACACCGTCACGCCAGCTAACATCACTTGCGGTACAAATTCATAGTAATCGATTTCGGTTACTCCACTACCAGCTACTTCAGTTAAAATCGCTGCAGCATTCGGTCCCTGCAACGCTACCTCCGCCGTTTCGTCAGATTCGTCTATGATAACAACAGATAAGCCCGCAACATTTTCCATGATCCAGGCCAAGTCCTTGTCTTTATTCGATGCGTTTACAACCAACCAATATTCCTCGTCCGACAACCGATAGACCAGTACGTCGTCGACCGTCCCTCCTGAGGGATAACATATTGGTGAATATCGAACCCCACCGTCTTTCATTCCCAGTAGCGTGTTCGTCAACACCTTTTGCAGAAAACCAAAAGCATCCGGACCCTTCACCCGAATTTCCCCCATGTGAGACACATCAAACAAACCCGCTTGTTTCCGCACCGCATGGTGCTCCTCCAATATTCCGGCATACTGCACTGGCAGCCACCAACCGGCAAAGTCCACTACTCGAGCTCCCAAGCTCACATGCTTCTCATACAAAGGGGTCTTACGCGGTTCGCTCAATCTCATACGCCTCCTTTTCACAGCAATAAAAAAAGACAGAAAAGAAGCCTTCTTTCCTGTCTCTGTCTTGCCTACCTGAGAGATTAGCCTTGCGGCTCCCCGTCGGTGACGCCCACCTACGCTGGCGGCGTTCTCTCCAGAGTCCGGTCCGGTTGCGGTTCATTTGCCTGAGAGTTTGCCAGGTCAGCCTGCCCCTTCGGCGCCGCTTCACAAGCGGTCTCTTCCACAACCATCATCCCCCGGTATTCAGTTCCAACCTGTCACTTTTCTACTTATTAATATTTTATTCGGAGTCATTTGCAAAACTCCTGCAACTTGTTAGCTTTTTTCAGGAAAGGTAATGCCGTACTTTTTCATCTTTTTTAATACTGCTGTATGAGACAACCCCAGAGATTCCCCCAATTTACGGGATGAACTGTGCCGCTGAACTGCTTGCATCAACGCCTCCCGCTCGGTCTCAGCCACAGCGTCTCCCAGTCTTGCATGTCCGCCAGGATGCGGAGGCATAATCGGGGCCGTTGTTGCATTCCCCTGTACCAACACATGATGAGCCAGAATTACCGTCCCCTCAATAAGGTTTATCGCTCGCTCCAACACATTTTCCAGTTCACGAATGTTTCCGGGCCAAGAATAGCGAATTAATTTAGCCATAGCAGCTTCTCCCATTGCAGGAACCGGTTTTTTCATCCGCGATGCAAATCGTTTGAGAAACAGATCCGACAATAGAGGAATATCATCGGGGCGTTCTCGTAATGGCGGCAAAAACAACGGAATGACATTCAATCTATAATATAAATCTTCACGAAATAATCCCTGCGTCATGAGTGCTTCCAAATTACGGTGAGTCGCCGCCATCACACGCACGTCCACTTCGATCTCCCGCGTTCCTCCGACTCGGCGCACTTTTCCATCCTGCAACACCCGTAACAATTTAGCCTGCAAAGGACTTGAAAGTTCAGCCACTTCATCCAGCAGTATTGTTCCGCCAGTCGCATATTCAAATAGTCCTTTTTTCCCACCCCTGGCTGCGCCGGAAAAAGCGCCTTCTTCATAGCCGAACAGTTCGCTCTCCAGCAAATTGTCAGGTATCGCCGCGCAATTTATTGGCACAAACATTCGTGTGGCCCGTGGTGACGCTTCATGAATCGCACGGGCGAACATTTCTTTACCGGTTCCGGTTTCACCGCGCAGCAGTACAGTTGACCCTCCCCGTGCAATCGTTTTTGCCATGGCGATCGCTCGCTTCATGACGGTACTTTCATGGCATATACGATCAAAAGCCGCTGGCAGCTGCCCCGTCACCGATTGCACCAGTTCCCTAATCTCGCTGATATCCTTTAGCACCGCAACTGCGCCAATAACTCGCCCAGTTTGGTCAAAAATCGGTCGGCCACTCGCCAAATAATGACTTTTAGTCTGTTCGAGGACAATTTCGCGGTTGTTATAGGAAATACCACTACGTAATGTTTCCATCAACGGCATATCATCCGGCAAGTAATCCGTCAACGGATGCCCCACCATCTTTTCCCTGGAAAGATGAAGAATCTGCTCCGCAACTGGATTGTACTGCGTCACAATCCCGGCGGCGTCAATAGCCACAATTCCGTCGCTGACCGCCATCATAACCGCTTTCAATTGCTCAGTACGAACCTGGTGCGGCATTAGATCAACCGGAACCACAGCCGTAATCTGCGGAATAGAAAGCAGAGCCTCCATCACCTCCTGCCGGACCGTTTCCGGCATTGCTTCCAGCTCCAGATAGGTGATGTTAGGCTCTACTTCCATCGAGATAATATTGATTCGCCGGGTCACCAACGTGTGAGAAATATCCAGCACCAGTCCGACCCGGTCTACATTCGGCAGTTTCAGCCTGATTGTTTCCATGCAAGCGCCCCCTATTTTCGGCGGCGCTGCAAAACCTTTGTTACAGCAGTTTTTCCAGTGGGCTGTAAGGAAGGTTCAGTGCTTCGGCCACCGCCTGATATGTCAAATGTCCGTCTGTCACGTTGATCCCCTTGGCGAAGCCGGCATTTTCTTTCGCCATTGTTTTCCAGCCCCGACCAGCAATCTGCAACGCATACTGGATTGTCACGTTGGTCAACGCCAGTGTCGAGGTCCGGGCCACCGCACCCGGCATGTTGGCAACAGCATAATGAATCACACCATGTTTGGTGAACGTAGGATTACTGTGGGTCGTGATGTGATCAGAAGTCTCCACGCATCCGCCTTGGTCGATTGCAACATCCACGATAACCGAGCCTGGTTCCATATCACGAACCATGCTCTCCGTCACCAATTTAGGCGCTTTGGCTCCGTGGATCAGCACTGCGCCGATCACCAGATCCGCCTCGCGCGTACAGGCCGCAATATTGTATCGGTTGGAACTGACTGTTGCTACCTGGCCCATAAATTGATCATCCAATTGGCGCAGCCGTTCCGCAGAACTATCGATAACTGTCACGCGCGCCCCCATACCGTGCGCAATCCGGGCGGCATTTGTACCGACAATTCCTCCACCGACGACGAGCACGCGAGCGGCAGCTACACCAGGAACGCCCCCCATTAGAACCCCTTTGCCGCCTTCCTGTTTTTCGAGGAAATGAGCACCAACTTGAGTCGCCATCCGACCGGCGATTTCGCTCATCGGAATAAGCAATGGCAAGCTACGGTTTGCGGTTTCGATCGTTTCATAGGCGATACCGGTAACTTTCGCCTTTAACAGCGCTGCCGTCAGTTCCGGTTCCGGGGCCAGATGCAGATAAGTAAATAAAATCTGCCCGGCATGGAACAAATCATACTCCGGCTCGAGAGGCTCCTTAACTTTCATGATCATGTCCGAAGCATCAAAAAGTTTACGTTTGTCGCTGATAATTTCAGCGCCGAATTTAGCGTATGCCTCGTCGGCAAACCCGCTGCCCACACCTGCGCCAGCTTCTACCAATACCTTATGCCCGGCATCACGAAGCGCTTCAGCTCCCGCCGGAGTCAACGCCACCCGGTTTTCATTGTTTTTGATTTCTTTTGCCACGCCAATAATCATGTTCGTTGCCTCCGCTTCTTTATTTGTGAAGGAGTTTCCTTCTATAAAGAGCAAATGCAAAAATCATGCCAACGTTGGAAAAAGCTATTAAACAT
>DATMYT010000319.1:0-9112 GCA_035560855.1 Negativicutes bacterium
TATGTATGTCGACCTTATTACTTTCATTTTACTGCGTTAATTTTGTTTCTGCGGCGGTGTCAATAACTTCGATGCAAATGGAACAGGGGAAACTATTAGTGGCGAAGATTCCTCAATTTGAAAGTGGAATGGATGCCGAATTCTTGGGTGAATATAATGAAACATATCGGCAGATAGTGCTGACTGCATTTAGTAAGTTTGAGAAGGCGGGGTTCGAAATCCGTACGTCTTCGCAGCTGCCAGAACACATGAAAAATGCTTTGACATTTCATGCTGGATATGAAGTGTATCGCAATGATTTGCAGTTTGTTAGCTTAGCGCAAAAAATCTATCAATACACCGGTGGGGCGCACGGAATTAGCTGGTTGACGGCTTCCACCATCAATTTGCAGACAGGAAGGTCATATAAGCTCTCGGATTTGTTTGCCGAAGGTGCAGATTACAGTGAACGTCTTGGTGAGGTTGTTCGGCGGGAGGGTGCTAAACGCAAACTGTCATTATGGGGTTTCAAGGAAGTGCGGCCAGATTCCGCTTTTTATTTGACGGATGAAGGCGTTATGTTGTTTTTCCAGCCTTATGAGATTGCGCCCTATAGTGAAGGAATCGTGCGGATTTTTATTTCGTACAGGGATCTGGCCGACATACTTCAACCGGAGGTCGGAAGATAAGCTTGGGTATGATCGTACTCTTGATTAAGTTTGTGTTGGACGGAGGGATACCGTATAATATTTGTTAGAGCTTGATTTAAGACTTTTAACATAAAATGGTTCAGGTTTTCAGTAAAATTATCGATAATAGAATTGTAGAATAGAATTGCGCAATTCGTGCGTAGTTTCGTGGCGGTATAGGGGGAATAAGTTTGGAGATATCGACAGTTGCAGGAATGATAGTAGGCTTATTGGCCGTCGTTGTGGGGATGGCAATGAAAGGGGCACCACCGGAGGTGCTGCTCAATCCTGCTGCAGTGCTGATTATTTTTGTTGGTACGTTTGGTGCGCTGCTCAATGCATTCCCAATGGTGATCGTAAAAAAGATGCCGACATACTTCAAATTGTTGCTCAAAAAACCAAAATTAATGCATGCTGAGGAACTGGTGAAAATCATGGCGGGCTTTGCGCAGACTGCTCGGCGTGAAGGCTTGCTGGCGTTGGAAAACAGTTTGTCAGGGGTTACTGATGTTTTTCTTAAGGGCGGCCTGACAATGGTTATTGATGGTATGGACGGGACGTTTGTACGGGATGTATTGGAACTGGATATCGCGCTTATGGAGGAACGCCATCGGACCGGTGCACTTGTTTTTTCCCAGGCGGGGATGTATGCGCCGACGCTTGGCGTGCTTGGCGCAGTTATCGGCTTGATCGCAGCACTGGGAAACATGGCGGATATCGAAGCTTTGGGCCACGCGATTGCAGCGGCGTTCGTGGCAACCATGTTTGGTATTTTCACCGGTTATGTCATGTGGCATCCGTTTTCTAACAAGTTGAAACTGATGTCCAAAGAAGAAGTCGAATTGAAACGAATGATGGTGGAAGGTATCCTGTCTTTGCAGGCGGGCGATTCACCGGTCGCGATTGAAGCGAAACTAATGGTATTCTTACCGGCATCTAATCGCAAATCACTGAAAGAATCAGCTGAGGGAGGTTGATGTCGTTTGAGTCGTAAACATTCAGAACCTCATGAAGAGCACGCCGACGAAACTTGGCTGGTTCCATATGCGGATCTGCTAACATTGTTGTTGGCGTTGTTCATTGTGCTGTTTGCTATGGGCAAGACGGATGAAAAAAAGTTGGGCCAGATGGGTCGATCTTTTAATATTGCTTTTGGCGGTGGCGGGACGACGATGTTTCCGTTCGATAATATGGCTCCGCAGTTGGTACCAGGGGAAAGCCCACCTGCGAGCACAAACAGGGATACTCCTAATAAATTTGATGTGCCGCCATCAGCGCCGCCTGCTAGTGCCAATGCGTTGACACAGGAAGCGTTGCGCGAGACAATACAGCTGTTACAACTCAAGGAATCGATTGATCGCTATATTAAGATGCAGGGATTGGTCGGCCAACTGGAAGCACAATCCACGGAGGATGGGGTGCGTTTGCGGATTAAGGATTCAGCACTTTTTTCGTCCGGGGAGGCTTATTTGCGGCCTGAGTCGCAAAAACTGGCCAGCGATATCGCCAAATTGTTGATAGGGTTACCGCAACAGATTGTAGTGGCTGGACATACTGACAATGTCCCCATTAATACGGGGCAGTTTCCTTCAAATTGGGAACTAAGCGGTATGCGAGCTGTCAATTTTATGCGTTATCTCTTGTCTCAGGAGGCTTCGTTGAAACCGCAAAATTTTAGTGCTGTTGGGTATGGTGAATATCGCCCGCTTCGGCCAAATAGCTCAGATGAAAATCGCTCAAAGAACCGCAGGGTTGAGGTTTGGATCATTCGGGCACAAAAGCCGACAAATTAGTAAATCAAGCTGTTATTTATGAGGGGGCAACTTGCCGCGGCTTTGGGTTGCGGCTTTTTTATGTATATTCGAGCGCTTGAGAAAAGTTGCTCAAACCCTTATAATATGAAGAGTGGTCCGATTATGAGCCACATTCTTGGAATAACATGGAGGTGTAATAACAGTGAATACCCTAAAAACGACCGTATTGCTGGCTGCGCTAACTGGCCTGCTGATTACGGCCGGGAGTTTTTTTGGCGGGACGCGCGGAATGACTGTAATGTTTGTAGTGTCCATGCTAATGAACTTTTTTAGCTACTGGTATAGCGACAAGATCGTTCTCAGCATGTATGGCGCACGGGAAGTAGATGCGCAAACCGCGCCTGAGCTCGTGAAGCTGGTGGCGAATTTGGCCCGAAAAGACAACCTGCCGATGCCGCGGGTTTATATTATTGATACTGATGCTCCTAATGCTTTTGCTACAGGACGCGACCCAGAGCATGCAGCCGTGGCGGTTACCGCCTCACTTATGCGAGGATTGAACACTGTAGAATTAGAAGGGGTCTTGGCCCACGAACTGAGTCATGTGAAACATAGGGATACTCTTATCAGCACTATGGTTTCCTCGCTTGCGGGTGCGATCACAATGTTGGCTAACGTAGCCCAATGGGCTGCGATGTTTGGCTTTGGCCGTAGCGACGATGATGAGAATTCCGGTGGGATTGTTGGTTATCTATTTATGATCATTTTGGCGCCATTGGCAGCGGCCTTAATCCAGTTTGCGATATCACGTTCACGCGAATATATGGCGGACGAATCGGCAGGAAGGCTAACGGGACAACCGTTGGCGCTCGCTTCGGCTCTGAAAAAAATCGAGTATTTTGCTCAGAACCGTGTGATGCCGGAAGCAACTCCTGCGACCTCGCATATGTTCATCATTAACCCGTTTGCCGGATCCGGCGCGGCATTGATGCGCCTGTTCAGCACCCACCCAGCCACTGAGCTGCGAATTCAGAAACTACAGGAACTGGACCAGGAAATGCGCTGATTTTGCGCGAAGGCCGATGGCCCTCTGACAACCTCAGGGGGCCATCTTTGTTGGGCAACAGAAGCATTGTAAGGTAAATGAACAAGGAGGATAAGATGAACAACAAATCGGATGAATTAATAAAATGGTTACAGGAAATTTCTGAGGTTCCCGGACCGTCCGGCTTCGAACGGAGGGTACGGGATCTGATGATCCGCCGTCTCGATGGGAAATGCGAAGTTCTCGATGATAAAATCGGCAGCGTGATTTTCAAGAAACAAGGACGGGCCAAAGGTCCCTGCATAATGTTAGCGGCACACATGGATGAAATCGGATTTCTGGTGAAAACTGTGACCAAAGAAGGTTTTTTGAAGTTTGTTACGCTTGGTGGCTGGTGGGAACAAGTCATGTTGGGACAACGAGTCACGGTGATGTCCCCGAAGGGAGATATCCCTGGAGTGATAGGTTCGAAGCCACCGCATGTGCTATCAGCTGAAGAACGAAAAAAGATGGTCACGAAAAAAGAAATGTATATCGATATTGGAGCGGCCGACAAAAAGGATGCGGAAGATCGGATGGGTGTTACGCCTGGCGTTCCGGTAGTTCCGTTCACCCCGTTTACGCTGATGGCTAATCCGGATCTGCTGGTAAGCAAGGCTTGGGATGATAGAGTAGGCTGCGCGGTGCTGACTGATATTATGCAGCAGCTCGACAAGATCAAGCACCCCAATACTGTGTTTGGCGTGGGAACTGTGCAGGAAGAAGTGGGTTGTCGCGGTGCAAAAACAAGCGCCGACGTTATTGGGCCACATATCGCTATTGCAGTGGATACCTGTATTGCTGGCGATACTCCGGGAATGAGCGAAGATCAGGCTTCCGCAAAGCTAGGCGACGGGGTAGCGGTATGCATCTATGATGCTTCATTGATTCCACATGTTCGGCTACGTGACTTTGTATTGGAGACGGCACGAGCGGCCAAGATTCCATTTCAACTCGAGTTTTCCGAAGGAGGCGGCACGGACGGCGGCCGAATCCATTTGCATGCACAAGGCGTTCCGAGTATTGTGTTGTCGGTTCCGACACGTTACATTCATTCTCATAATGGGATTATCAGTCGGAAGGATTATGAGTCTACCGTCAAACTGATCCTTGAATTGGTGAAAAAGCTGGATGATAAAAAACTGCAGGAATTGCTGGGTTGATTGTCAGGTAAGATCATGAAAAATAGTGAGGCGGTGCATCCATGGAAAAAACACTGGTTTTGGTAAAACCTGATGGAGTACGACGACAGCTTGGTGGAGAGATTATTGCTCGTTTTGAAAAACGGGGCCTTCGTATAGCGGCTTTGAAGTTGTGCCATATGACTAGCGAAATGGCGGAAAAACATTATGCAGAGCATGTAGGCAAACCTTTTTTTTCGGGGTTGGTGGAGTTCATCACATCCGGGCCTATCATTGCAATGGTGGTGGAAGGAGATAACGCTATTCGAGCCGTAAGAACGATGATGGGTACAACGAATCCGGTAGATGCTGCGCCAGGAACCATTCGTGGAGATCTGGCCTTGACGATGTCCAATAACGTGATCCACGGATCAGATGGACCAGAAAGCGCCGTGCGGGAAATTAACTTGTTTTTTGTTTCCACCGAGATATTTTAAACACATGGAGGGGAATGCATGAAAATCTATACGAAGACGGGTGACAAGGGAACTACAGGCCTATATACAGGACAACGCATCGACAAGGACAGTCTACGTGTGGAAGCTTACGGGACCGTTGACGAGATCAACTCTGCGCTCGGAATGGCACGGGCATGGGTGAGAAATGATGAAGTGCGCGATACCATTCTGGAATTGCAAAAAATTCTGATGCAACGAGTCATGTCCGATTTGGCTAGTATTGGAGCTGCTTCCTATACAACGGAACAAGATGTAGTACGTCTCGAAGGCATGATTGATTCTTTTACCAACCGAATGGAGCCACTGAACCACTTTATTATTCCAGGTGACAATTCGGGGGCGGCAGCTCTTGATGTGGCGCGAACTACAACTCGGCGGGCAGAGAGGCAACTCTGGCGGCTTTCCCGTCAAGAACAAATCGATGGAGTATTGATTGTTGTGCTAAATCGCTTGTCAGATTTGTGCTTTACCCTATCGAGAGCAGAAACAGAAATATCCTAGGGTCCAAATAAAAACTGTTATACGCCGCTTTGGCTCATGCCGGAGCGGTTCTTTTCATCGGCAACGCAATTATTTTGCTTTAGACTTTTTTGAATCGTCAGAATCAGCAGGAAAATGATAAGCAGAAAGAGAAGATATACAATAATTTTCCTGTACTGATGATTTTGACAAAATAGGAGGGGCCCGATTTGAAAGAGTACAAAAGTGACAGGATCAAAAATGTGGGCATTGTCGCTCACGGTGGCGCCGGAAAAACTTCTCTGGCCGAAGCCATGCTGTTCACCGCCGGGGCGGTTACCCGTCTGGGGCGTGTAGATGACGGCTCGGCGACCACCGACTTTGAAGCAGAGGAAGTCAAGCGGAAGGTCAGTATCAGTACCGCTTTGGCGCCCTGTGAATGGCAAGATTACAAGATTAATGTCCTTGATACCCCGGGTTATTCGGATTTCGTGGCGGAAGTGAAAGGTGCAATGCGGGCTGTAGATACAGCGGTTGTTGTATTGTGCGCCGCTTCCGGTGTGGAAGTTGAGACTGAAAAAGTTTGGAAATATGCTGTGGAACAAAAATTACCACGTATTGCATTTGTAAATAAGATGGACCGTGAGAATGCAGATTTTGATGCAACTGTTGAAGGGATGAAAGCTGCATTTGGTGGGAGCATTGTGCCTTTGCAGTTGCCGATTGGATCGGAGGAGGCATTTTCCGGGCTTATTGATGTAGTAGGAATGAAAGCGTTTACCTACAAGGGCGGCAAGGGAACTGAAACGGAAATACCGGATGCTATGAAAGATGCAGTGGAGCTTGCGCGTCTGAGTATGATTGAAGCGGCAGCAGAAGCTGACGATGATGTGTTAGCCAAGTACCTCGAAGGTGTGGAGCTAACGGACGAAGAGATTCGCACAGGTCTGATCAAAGGAATAGCCGAAGGTCGGTTTACTCCGGTATTCTGTGGATCGGCTGCGAAAAATATTGGTATTGTTGATTTTATGAATGCATTGGTACAATATGCGCCGACAGCCGACAAGACAGTTGCGACTGGGTTTAAACCCAAAACGGAAGACACTGTGACGCGGGGTATTGGTGATCCGTTTTCTGCATTGGTATTCAAGACGACCGCAGACCCGTTTGTTGGTCGGCTTAGCTTCCTCCGGGTTTTCTCAGGCGCATTAAAGCCGGACAGCACGCTGTATAATGCGACCAAAGAAAAAACTGAACGAATCGGCAGCTTGTTTACCATGCGGGGAAAAACTCAAGATCCCATGACTGTGGCTAACACCGGTGACATTGTTGTGGTGGCAAAATTGGCTGAGACCGGAACGGGCGATACGCTGTGCGACAAAGAAAAACCTGTGGTCTATCCTGCGATTGCCTATCCTGGACAGATGTTTACTCTATGCATGGAACCGAAAAATAAGGGCGACGAAGATAAGATCGGTACGGCATTAACACGCCTGGCTGACGAAGATCCGACATTGAAATTCAAAAAACATCCGGAAACAAGTCAATTGCTGGTGAGTGGATTGGGCGATCTACATCTGGCGATAATGGCGGAGCGCCTGAAACGAAAATTCGGTGTGGATGTCAAGCTAAGCGATCCCAAAATCGCCTATCGTGAGTCGATACGCGGTAGTGTAAAGGTCGAAGGAAAACACAAGAAGCAGACAGGCGGACATGGTCAGTATGGTCATGTCTGGTTGCAACTTGATCCGTTGCCTTCAGGTTCTCCATTTGAATTCGTTGATGCTACGTTCGGCGGTTCTGTGCCGCGACAGTTCATTCCTGCAGTTGAAAAAGGTGTGCGTGAAGCATTTGCCAAAGGTGTTATTGCCGGATATCCAGTGGTGGATATTAAAGTGACACTGACTGATGGCTCCTATCACGATGTTGATTCCTCAGAAATGTCATTCAAGGTTGCGAGTGCGCTAGCGATCCGCAAGGGCGTTGTTCAGGCGAAGCCGATCTTGCTCGAACCAATCTACAGTGTTGAAGTGACAGTTCCCGAATCCTACATGGGTGATATCATCGGTGACCTCAATGGTAAGCGTGGTCGAATTCTTGGCATGGAGCCAATTGGCGGCGGATTGGGAATCGTGCGGGCGATGGCGCCGATGTCGGAGATGTTCCGGTATGCGATTGATCTTCGGTCCATTACGCAGGGACGTGGTAGTTTTACCATGAATTTTGACCATTATGCTGAAGTGCCGCAACGTCAGGCTGATGTGATTATTGAAGCCTACAAAAAAGAAAAACAGGAAGATGAGGATTGAGTAGTTCCCGTGACGAGATCCCTGTGTAAGAGGGGATCTCGTCTTTCTTTGGGGGAGATGTATTCAAGGGGTGGGGTCTGTATCGATGAGTGATAAAAAAGAAGATAGCTACGGCGGAGTACAGGGCGCAGAACGCTCTTTTCCGCAATGTTCACTGTGTGGAGAGGAACTTTCAGATATGACTTCATACAGCTTGCAGGGGGATGCTATCTGTTTGCATTGTTTGCTTCATCTCGGACCGGAGCGGGCGCAAATTCTGTTAAAGGTGAAACACATAGATCCCGAAGAAATAATGACTGCCGTGATGTTTTTACGAGGTTTATTGACTCGTAATCAGATGCTGCGCCTGCAAGAGGCGATTCAAAACGGAGGATCCAACTGGTGGGTCAAGTTGCCGGAGTTTGGCGAATATATCTGTCGGCGGCTAATGGAAAGCGGAGGCTCCTGGGACAGTGAAGTTCTCGATGAAGTATGGGACCGTTTAGTGGAAGAAGCAGTGGAGGAATGAAAAATGACAGCAAAAGTACCTTCAGTACTTGAGTTTATTTATCGCAGGCGGAGCGTTCGGAAGTTTACGGGTGAGCCGGTTTCTGACGAGGTGGTCGGTCAGCTTATTGATGCAGCGATTCATGCTCCCTCGGGCAAGAACATGCAGAACTGGCATTTCGTAGTGGTGAGGAATAGCGATATCATTCAAAAGATGGCGGCATTGGTGGAAAAGAAGCATGAAACACTCCTGCCGTTTATGCCTGATCCAGAGAAACAGAAAGCATTTAAGGCATCAGTCGGCTATCACACGGTGTTCAAGAATGCACCGGCTGTTGTGCTGGTCTATGCGGGAGCCTATCCTGTGCCATCGGATGATCTTGTAGCAGGGTCCGGCTTGACTCAACAAGAAATTGAGAACATGCAGCGAACAAAACCCGGCATTCAAAATATTGCTGCGGCTTTGCAGAACCTGCATTTGGCTGCGGCGGCTCTTGGGTATGGGACTTGCTGGATGACGGGACCGACGTATGCTGGACCTGAAATCTCCCAACTGGTTGGGTTCGAAAAAGAGGGGTATGTATTGGCTGCGCTGACACCTCTTGGCATTCCTGCAAGCGGCGGGACATCTCCGGCTCGCAAACCGGCGTCGGAGGTGCTGACAATCATCGACTGATGGTAGAAAACAAGTTAATATATAAAAATGGCTGTCT
>DATMYT010000320.1:0-6845 GCA_035560855.1 Negativicutes bacterium
AGAATTCAGCTTGGCAGATTACGGCGCAATAGTACTGGTTCAATCGCACGAAGAGCTAAGGCCTCTAACGATTGAAACAGCTTGGATAAGCTAAACCACCAGACAGAAAAGCCGGTCGAGCTAATGGAGAACATTGTAAAGATTGTTCCAGAGGGCGGCACCGTTTGTGATTGCTTCATGGGCAGCGGCAGCACGGGCGTGGCATGCATCAATACATCTCGAAATTTTGTTGGCATAGAACTTGATCCATACAATTTTGATGTTGCAAAGAGGCGCATAGCAGATGCGCAAGACCATCAACTGTGTAACAGTTAACACAGTTACGCATGGAATGACGCGGTCATAAACAGACATAACCAGAAAGGTGATGATAAATTGAGAGATTACCAGCGGCAGCGGCGAAATCCATATCTCTTGCCGCACAATGTTTATAAGCAGGTTCTTTACATGACGAAGGACTATGACCGGTTACGTGCAGAACGCGAAGACATACTATGCGCTGTGCCAATTAATGATGGTATGCCGCGCTGTTCCGAGCCAGCTGACCAAACGTATAATAAAGCGGAGCGACTGAGCCGCGTTGAAGATCAAATTAGAGCCATCGAGCGGGCGGCAGAAAAAATACCAGAAGAATATCGACGCGGCGTATGGAACAATGTCCTGTATGGAATGCCATACCCGATTATAGCCGGAAGTGCAACATGGCAGAGGTGGCGCTCTCGTTATGTTTGGTACGTTGCAAAAAACGCCGGTTTAGCTTGATATTGATACCACGGGGCAAAAATCAAGTGGTATTATAAGGGCAATAAAAATATGCAAACGAGAAAAGCCGAGGAAATTTCCCCGGCTTTTCTTCATTACAGGTTACATTTATTTTGAGAACAGGAGCGTGACGAAATTATGAGCGATGAACTTTACAAGCAGCAGTTTGCCGAATGGCTTAGTGAACAAAAGATAAGAGCGCGCGAATTTGAGAGAACCATTGAAACCCTTAGTGCTTTGATTGCATCCACTGAAAAGCAGCTGAATTTTCATTTACAGGGTGCAAATGCTGCAATTAAGGAATACAACGAATGGGCAAAAGAGAATTCGCAGGAGCAAGTTCCCGCTTTAGTTGTAGATGAATAATGGCAAAGGAATGGGCGAAAGCATTCTACAATTCAACAGCATGGCAAACCTGTCGGGATAGCTATATTGCGTCAGTGTTCGGCCTGTGCGAGCGCTGCGGAAAACCGGGCGACATCGTCCACCACAAAACCATTCTCACGCCGCATAACATCAACGATCCAAGCGTCACGCTCAACCATGCAAGGCTGGAATATCTCTGTCAAGAATGCCACAACAAAGAACATGCCGCGCGCCAGCAGGAACGCCCGCAGCGGTACCGGTGGGGGGCAGATGGAACGGTACTCCCCCCTTAAAAATTTTTCGATTATCAATACCTCAAGACCGAGAGGGGCCATTCATTTTTTACCGCAGGGTCGCGAAGGGGGGTGTATCCATGCCAAATAAGGCGGAAAAAACTAAAGAAGAACGGATCAAGCGGGAGAAGAACAGACTTAACAAAATCTACAAGGTTTTGGAGCCGGGCAAGTATGCGCTGGCCTTTCCGCTGATCGAAAACGCGGCGTTTATGCGTGTCACGCTGGATGATCTGCAGGCGTCGCTCAACTCCAACGGCTGCAGCGAGGACTACCGGAACGGGGCCAACCAGTTCGGGAAGAAAGCCTCGTCGGAATTGCAGGCATACAACAGCCTTTTCAAGAATTACAACACCGTCATGGAACGGCTGGAAAAGCTGCTGCCGCCGGAGCAGCGAAAATCCAAGCTTGACGCGATGCGCGGCGAGTAAGGAGGGGCGCGGATGAATTACATACTGGAGTATTACCAGAAAATCAAGGCCGGGGAGATCATCGTCGGCAAGTGGATTTTGCTGGTGTACGAATATATTATAAACGGGCTGGAAAACGGCTCGTTTTTCTTTTCCTCGAAAAAGGCGGGCAAGGCGATTCGGTTTGTGGAAAGCTTTTGCCACCACTGCGAGGGGCGCAGCGATTTAATTAAGCTGGAGTTGTGGCAAAAGGCGATACTCTCCTGCATCTTTGGCATTGTGGATGGCGAGGGGCTGCGCGTGTTCCGCGAGGTTTTAATCATCATGATGCGCAAGCAGGGCAAGACGCTTTTCGCCTCGGCGATTATCGCCTATATGGCGTACCTCGACGGCGAGTATGGCGCAAAAGTCTATTGCCTCGCGCCGAAGCTGGAGCAGGCGGCCATCGTGTACGAAAACTTTTATCAGATGGTGGAAAAGGAGCCGGAATTGTCGGCGCTGGCCAAGAAACGCCGGTCGGATATCTACATCGCGGACTATAACACCAGCATCAAGCCTATTGCATTCAACGCTAAGAAGTCGGACGGCTTCAACCCGCATTTGGTCATTTGCGACGAGATCGCGAGCTGGTCGGGCGAGGGCGGTCTGCGGCAGTATGAGGTTATGAAGTCGGCGCTCGGTGCCCGGCGGCAGCCACTTATTCTGTCAATCTCCACGGCGGGCTATGTCAACGATTCGATTTATGACGAGTTGATCAAGCGCGCCACGGCCTTTCTGCTGGGCAGTAGTCGGGAGCGCCGTTTGCTGCCGTTTCTGTACATGATCGACGACCCGGACAAGTGGAGCGACATCAACGAGCTGCAAAAGGCGGGGCCGAACCTCGGCGTGTCGGTGGCGGTGGATTTTCTACTGGAAGAGATCGCAGTCGCTGAAAACAGCCTTTCAAAGCGGGCGGAATTCCTAACCAAATACTGCAACATCAAGCAGAATGCCTCTGTCGCGTGGCTGGACTATCAGACGGTGGACAAGGCCACGAAAAAGCAGTACAGCCTCGAGGACTTCCGTTCTTCTTATTGCGTCGGCGGCATCGACCTTTCTCAGACCACCGACTTGACCGCCTGCTGCATAGTGATCGAGCGGGAGGGGCGGCTCTATACTTTCGCCAAATTCTTTATGCCCGCGTCCCGGCTGGAGGCGGCGCAGGCTGAGGACGGTGTGCCTTATGAGCTGTTCCGGCAGCGTGGCCTTTTGCAGCTTTCGGGTGAGAACTATGTAGACTATCGGGACTGCCTGAACTGGTTTCGTATGCTGGTGGAAGAATACGAGATTCTACCGCTTAAAATCGGCTACGACCGTTATTCGGCGCAGTATCTGGTGGAGGAAATGAAGCAATACGGCTTTCACATGGACGACGTGCATCAGGGCGAAAACCTCACGCCGGTCATTCGGGAATTCGAGGGGATTTTAAAAGACGGCACTTTTGAAATGGGCGACAACGCGCTGTTAAAGGCACATTTCCTCAATGTGGCGCTGAAACACAACAGCGAAACGCGCAAGTTCCGCCCGGTGAAAATCGGGCAGCGGGAGCGCATCGACGGCTTTGTCGCCGTGATCGACGCCATGACAGTGCGCCAAAAATGGTATGCCGACATTGGCGAGCAACTAAAAAACGAGGGGTGATTCTTTGGGACTTTTCGAGAGTATTTTTAAACGGCCCAACCGCGCCAACGATGCCGGGCAGTATTTTCAAACCCTGACGGCCTACCGCCCGGTGTTTTCATCGTTCGAGGGTGGGCTGTATGAAATGGAGCTGACCCGGGCGGCGGTTCACGCGGTTGCAAACCATGTCAGCAAGCTAAAGCCGGAGGTGATCGGGGCCGCAAAGCCGCATTTGGCGCGCACTCTTGCCTACCGCCCGAACCCGTTTTCATCCACACCGCAGTTTTTATATCGGCTGGCGACCATTTTGCTGGTGAACAATACGGCTTTCATTGTGCCGATTGAGGACGGATTCGGGGACATCATCGGGTATTATCCGGCGCTGCCGCAGCTTTGCGAGGTCATGGAGGCGGGCGGCAGGCCGTACCTACGCTACACCTTTTCGAGCGGGAAACGCGCGACCATTGAGCTGGAGCGGGCGGGGGTGCTGACGATGCACCAGTACCGCGACGACTTTTTCGGGGAGAATAACGCGGCCATGAACCCGACCATGCAGCTGATCCACACACAGAATCAGGGCATTCAGGAGGGCGTGAAGAATTCGGCAACGTTCCGCTTTATGGCGCAGTCCTCAAACTTCGCGAAGGGCAAAGACTTGGCCGAAGAGCGCAAGCGCTTTACCACCGAGAACTTTGCCGCCGAAGAGTCGGGCGGGCTGCTGCTGTTCCCGAACACCTACACCAACATTCAGCAGATCAAAAGCCAGCCGTTTGTGGTGGATGCCGCGCAGATGCAGGCCATTCAGGCGAATGTATTCAATTACTTCGGGGTCAATGAGGAAATCTTGCAGAACAAGGCCATCGGCGACAGCTGGGCGGCGTTCTATGAGGGGCAGATCGAGCCGCTTTCCATCCAGATTTCCACCGTCATAACCAATATGACCTTCACCGACCGCGAGCGTTCGACCGGCAACCAGATTTTTCTCACCGCCAACCGGCTGCAATACATGACGAACAATGACAAACTGCGGGTGTCAACGCTGATGTTCGACCGTGGCCTCATGAACCGCAACGAAATCCGCGAGATTTGGAACCTGCCGCCGCTGGAGGATGGCGACGGCTATTATATTCGCGGCGAATACCACCCGACAAAGGAGGAACCACTTCAATGACAAAAGACCGGCAACAGCGCACATTTGAGATTCGGGCGGCGGCGGACGGCATGACCGTGGAGGGCTATGCCGCCACTTTTGAGCAGTCGACCGTGTTGTATGAATATGACGGCATCAAGTATTACGAGGTCATTTCGCGCGGGGCGTTCACCGGCGCGCAGATGGCCGACGTGATGATGAATTTTAATCACCGGGGCAAGCCGGTGGCCCGCACCAAGAACGGCACCCTGACGCTGGAGGTGGACGACTTCGGCCTGAAAATCAAGGCCGACCTTTCCGGTACCGAAGAGGGGCGCAGACTGTACGAAGAGATCAAGGGCGGGTATATCGACAAAATGTCCTTTACCTTTAAGGCAGACCCCAACCGGGACAGCTACGACCGGCTGACCCACACACGGCGTATTTCCGGCTTCGAGCGCATCTATGACGTGGCTGCGGTCGATATTCCGGCTTACGATAGCACCAGCATTTCGGCGCGTTCCTTCTTTGAGGCGCAGGCCGAGGCAGAAGCGGCAGAGGGCATTCAGCACCGAAATGCGGCAAAACGACTGATTTTAAATTTAACAACGGAGGGATTTTAGCATGAAGAAAAGAATTCTTGAAATCGAAGCCCGCCTTTCGACCATTAAGGGCGAGGCGGCAAAGGACGACGCGAACATTGACGCGCTGACCAAGGAGGCGGGCGACTTGCAGGAAGAGCGCAAGGGTTTGCTGGAGCAGGCCGAAAAGCGGCAGAAGCTGCTGGACAGCATTTCCGAAGGTGGCGCGGGTCAGGTGATCCGCAATTTTGGCGATGGGCCGGAGGCGCGCAAGTATTCCGCCGAATCGCCAGAGTATGGCGCTGGACTGGCTGCTGTTCTATGTTGCCGGAACGGTGGGCATTATTTCGCCGGTGAAATGCCTGTTTGCCGCGTTGGTGACCGTCTGGCTGATTGCCAATGAGATCATCAGCATTCTGGAGAACATCGGCGACATCGGTGTGGAGTCGCCCGCGTTTTTGCTGCCTATGATCCAGTGGGTGAAGCAGCAGGCCGAGGACAAAGGCAAGTCCAACACGGGGGTGTAAGGGATGAAAGGCATAGACGTTTCGCATTATCAGGGGGCAATTGACTGGGCAAAGGTGAAAGCCGCCGGTTATGAGTTTGGCATGATAAAGGCCACTTTTGGCTGGGACAATGACAAGCAGATCGACCCGAAAATGACGGCCAATATCGCCGGGTGCGAGGCTGCTGGGCTGCCTTATGGCTTCTATCATTATTCGTATGCCGAAAGCCCGGAGGACGCCGCCAAGGAGGCGGCGTTTTTCCTGCGGCATATTGCACCGTACAAGCCCACCATGCCGGTTGCATTCGACTTTGAAGAACCGTTCCAGATCGGCGGGACAAAAAACGGGGTTACCTATCCGGGCTACAGTCTGGAGAAGCAGCTTTGTATCATTGAGGCATTTTTGGGCGTCATTGAAAAGGCTGGTTACTTCGGCATGATCTACATGAGCGCCTATTATCTGCAGAAGCTGTACAACTACGCACCGGCCAGAGTGGCCAAGTTTGCGGCGTGGGTTGCGCAGTATGCGGGTGCCTGTACTTACACCGGCAAGGTTGGCATCTGGCAGCATGGGGTGATTGGTTCCTATGGCGAAAAAGGCAGGAACTTCACCATTGACGGCGCTGTGCTGGGTGTGGGTGCGAACTGTGATGTGAATGTGTGTTATACCGATTACCCGAGCATTATCAAGGGTGCTGGGCTGAATGGCTGGGGTAAAGCGGACGAATCGGAGAAGGACACAGAAGCGGAGCCGGATTACAAGGCGCTGTATGAGGGGCTGTTGGCTAAGCTGCAGGCGCTGGCGAGTGGGGAATAAAATTTATAGCAATGTGACGACGGGGATTCCTGATTATTCGGGGAATCCCCTTCCTTTGCAAGTTATAGCGTAGGTGAACATATTCCCTTGACACTATGGCTACAAATTTCTATGATTGTAATCCTCTATAGCAGATGCTATAATCACTATGAGGTGGTGTATCAATGCAACTCGACGAGATACTCAAAGAGATTCGTAAAGAATTGAATATATCGCAAGAACAATTTGCCCGCGATTTGAACGTAAGCTTTACAACACTAAATCGCTGGGAGAACAGCCGTACTACGCCTAGCCGTTTGGCAAAAATGCGGATTATTGATTAT
>DATMYT010000321.1:0-2252 GCA_035560855.1 Negativicutes bacterium
TCTGCGTCTGGTGACTACGGAAAATTGATTAATGAACTTGGTTTGGTAAAAAAATAACTACGGGAGAGCTTGCAAAAGCAAAGGAGAACTGTGTAGCATGAAAAATATTCTCAAACAAAAATTATGGAATAACGAAGCAGTGCTCGGAACAATGATTACTGTTTTCGACAACCCGGAACTGGCTAAGATTCTCAAGGTCTGCGGCTTCGACTTTTTCGTGGTCGACTGTGAGCATGGAAATTTTGATTATTCCGCAGTCGCCGGCATCTGTGCTCTAGCCCGTGAAGCGGGGATTCCGGCAATCATTCGCATTCCGGAAGCACGACGTGAAGTAGTGCTGAAGTATATGGAAATGGGCGCTGCAGGGTTGCTGTTACCAAATTGTGATACGGTGGAACAAGCGAAGGCGCTGGTAGAATACTCGAAATACTATCCGCTGGGTAATCGGGGCGTATCCCTGCTTCGTCCCCATACCGGCTTTGAAAAGGTGGACGTCGCCACTGAATACATGAAACGGTGCAACGATGAGAATGTGCTCATGATCCAGGTCGAATCACCTACGTCGCTTAAAAACCTGGATAAAATTCTGAGCATCGAAGGCATCGATTCCGCTTTTGTCGGACCTAATGATTTATCGCAAAGTATGGGTATCATGGGACAGTATGACAATCCACTCTTTATCAAAGCGGTGGAGCATGTTATCGCCACGGCAAAAGCCAAAGGAAAACATTCCGGAATTCACATGATGGCCGTGCCTGCCTTGCAACCTTGGATCGAGAAAGGGATGACGCTCAATCTGTGGGCCAATGATGTGGTAATGTTGATGAATTCGGCCAAAGAAGGACTGGCAAAACTGAAGAAGTAGCAGAACACGTTTTCGCTGATGCATATGAGTCGAAAGGTTCAATGCATCAGCGATTTTTTGCATTTATTATGCAACTGACGTTTTCAGGGTATAGGAGGTTGAGTCTATGAGTGTAGTGGATGAATTGTTAAGGGGGGTGAATATCCCTCCGCTGGCTCGAGTCAGGCAGAAGTTTCTTCGACCTATTCTCTCCGACGTGCCTGCCGCAGTGCGCAGTGAGATGGGGAAACAGGGGTTGCTGAATAAAGTGAAACCAGGCGATACGGTAGCAGTCACAGTCGGTAGCCGAGGCGTCGCCAATTTGCCTGTCATCATTCGCGAAATTGTTAACAGTCTTGTAAAGGCCGGCGCCTTACCGTTTGTTATTCCGGCTATGGGAAGTCACGGGGGAGCTACGGATTTTGGACAGGTGGAGATATTGTCTGATCTCGGAATAACTCGGGAATCCATTGGCGCGCCAATTCGCGCTACGATGGAAGTCGTGAACTTATCTGCAGCAGGTGAAGCGCCGGTATTTATAGATCGATTGGCTTTTGCTGCCGATCATACTGTAGTGGTTGGGCGAATTAAACTACACCCTGCTTTTCGTGGACGGTATGAGAGCGGTTTAGTCAAGATGATTGCTATTGGACTTGGAAAACAAAAGGGCGCAGAGTATTGTCATAGTTTCGGACTCGTTAACATGTCGATGCAGATCGAGAAAATGGCCCGAGTAGTCTTGTCCAAGGCGAATATTTTGTGTGGCGTGGCGTTGTTGGAAAATGCTTATGACGAAACCTGCAAAGTCGTTGCTATGCCTGCGGCGGATATTATGTCGGCAGAACCGGCGCTCTTAGAGGAGTCGAAAGGTTATATGCCACAAATTTACTTTGACGCTGCTGATGTTCTCGTTGTAGATGAGATGGGGAAAAATATCAGTGGGACCGGTATGGACCCGAATATCATCGAACGATTTACGACACCAACAATTCCAGACACAAATAAATTTCAACGCATCGTGGTTTGTGACATTACTTCGGAAAGTCACGGCAATTTCAATGGGGCAGGTCTAGCGGATATATGTACTCGCAAAATGTTTGAAAAAATGGATTTTTCCGCTACCTATCCGAATCAATTGACCTCAAGGGTGCTAAAATCGGCTAAGATCCCGATGGTGATGGAAAATGATCGGCAGGCTATTTTGGCGGCGATAAAAACGTGCATTGAAATTGATACGGAAAATATAAGGATTGTTCGCATAAAAAATACGATGAATTTGGAAGATATATGGATTTCACCGGCACTTTTGATGGAAGCGCATAGACATTCCAATATCGATGTTTTTGACCAGCCGGTTCCTATTCTGTTTGACTCAACAGGTAATATAATAAACAGATGACAATGCCTA
>DATMYT010000322.1:0-4662 GCA_035560855.1 Negativicutes bacterium
CGCAGCCTGCCAAGGCAAGAATGAAAATAAGACAGAGGATAAGAGCTAACGTTTTTTTGGCAATGCGCATGAATGATCTCTCCTTGTATTTTTATTTTTTATTCAAGCGGTGTGATGCCATATCACCGGCCGATTGGACGATCTGAACAAGGGCGATTAGGATGACGACGGTGGCGATCATGACATCTACTCGAAATCGCTGATAGCCGAAACGAATGGCAAGGTCACCTAAGCCGCCGCCGCCGATGGCGCCAGCCATGGCTGAGTACCCAATAAGGCTGATGACAGTAAGAGTCAGTCCAAGAACGATGGAGGGCATGGCTTCGGGAATCAAAACCCGGTTGATGATTTGGAACGGGGAAGCGCCCATGGCCTGCGCCGCTTCAATCAAACCGTAGTCCACTTCACGAAGCGAGGCTTCGACAACGCGGCCGACGAAGGGGATGGCTGCGATGGAAAGAGGCACGATGGCGGCGTTGGTACCGATGGAAGTTCCGGCTAGCACACGAGTCAGGGGAATGATAGCAACCATCAGAATAATAAAAGGAGTGGAACGAGTGGCGTTGGCGATGGCGCCTAGTATGCGGTTCAACGGTAAATTTTCAAGAATATGGCCGCGGCTGGTAGTGACTAAAATGACGCCTAGAGGGACGCCGATAATGGTGGAAATAGCCGTTGAAACACCGACCATGTAAAGGGTTTCACCCAGAGATTCAAACAGCAGTGCGAGCATTTCTTGCGACATAACCAATCACCTCGATTCCCAATTCTTTTGCGTTCAAATAGTTCAAGGCCGCCTGGATGGCGCTATCTTCGCCTGATAGCTCAACCAGCAAGGTGCCAAAAGGAGTATTTTTCAAGTGATCGATGTTACCGAACAAGATATTCACTTCGACGTTAAAACGGCGAAGAACACCGGCAATGATTGGCTCATTGGCACTGGCGCCGATGAAGGAGAGGCGGAGCATCAATGTACTGCCAGGGATCGGCACCGGGGAGAAATCTATATCCGCGAAGATTTCCGGCATATCGTGATTAATGATAGTCCGGATGAATTCGCGTGTTGTCGGTGTCTGTGGCCGGACGAACAAATCCACTACAGAACCTTCTTCAATAATGAGACCATTTTCAATGACGGCGACCCGATCGCAAATTTCTTTGATGACCTGCATCTCATGAGTAATGATGACAATGGTAAGACCAAAGCGTTGGTTGATATCCTTCAGCAAAGTAAGGATCGAATGGGTAGTTTGCGGGTCAAGGGCTGAGGTTGCTTCGTCGCACAGCAGCACTTTTGGATTGTTGGCTAAGGCGCGGGCAATACCGATACGTTGTTTTTGTCCGCCGGACAACTGGGCGGGGTATTGATTCTTCTTGTCGGTCAGACCCACAAGCTCCAACAATGGGTCAACCGCGGCCGCGATTTCAGCGGCGCTTTTGCCTGCCAGTTCGAGAGGAAACGCAATGTTGTCATAGACGGTTCTGGACGAGAGTAAATTAAAATGTTGAAAGATCATGCCAATTTTTTTTCGCACATCTCGAAGCTTGCGTTCAGGCATTGTTGTCAATTCTTCGCCGTCGACGACGACTGACCCGCTGGTAGGGCGTTCCAGCATGTTGATGCAGCGAATCAGAGTGCTTTTCCCAGCGCCGCTTTTGCCGATGACGCCAAATATTTCGCCCTCAGGGATATGAGCGCTGACTCCACGCAGGGCTTCAAGTGACCCTGTGTCGCCCTGATAGGTTTTGTGCAGATTTTCAAGTTTTATCACAGGCAGTTCACTCCTTTTTCTAAAAAAAAATAAATGCCTCTTCACAGATGGAAGAGGCATTGCGTTCAAGACAAGCCGTTCTTCATCTGCCGGGGTTCATGCCCCTGCAGGAATTGGCACCGTTTCGCAAAATACGAATGGTTGCCGCGGCATCATCGGGCCAGTCCCTCCGCCAACTCTGGATGAAAAACACGTCAGTGTTTTATTCTATTGTATCGTATGCTAACACAACTGATAATAGCGTGTCAAGAAAAAATCCAAAGACAGTATAAATGCATTTTAACAGAATAAAGAAATACAGAATTGAAGCAGGAACTGCTAGGCAAGATGCCGAATTATATTTTGCAACGTAACAGGGAGGCGAAACTATGCCATCAAATCCGAAACTGAAGGATCCACTTACGGATCAATTGTTTAAAGCCATTATGCTATTAAAAAATGAAGAAGAATGCTACCAGTTTTTTGAAGATATTTGTACGATTGGGGAAATCAAAGCGCTGGCTCAGCGGTTGGAAGTCGCCCGAATGGTTCAGGCCGGATTCATTTATGATGATATCGTGGAAAAGACCGGCGCCAGTACTGCGACTATCAGTCGGGTAAAGAGGTGTCTGCTGTATGGGGCGGATGGATATAAAATTGCGTTGTCCCGGTTTGATGCTGGCGACACAGTTGTAAAAAAAGCAAAAACAAAGGCGGGAAAATAAATATGTCACGACAAGATTTTATTCCACAGGTTCCTTATGGGACCAAGGATATATTGCCGGTGGATGCAGCTCGTAAACGCGGAATGGAAAACGAATTGGTCAAGTTGTTTCTGAACTGGGGATATCAGGAAGTCATAACGCCAACATTTGAATATCATGAAACGCTGAAGGCCGGTTCACCGGAAACAGCAGACGATTCCTCATTTCGTTTTTTTGATCGGAACGGGAGAATGTTGGCGCTTCGCCCTGATATGACGACGCCTATCGCCAGGGTAGCGGTGATGCGCATGAAGGAACGACCTCTGCCGCTTCGATTGTTTTACCTGGCCAATGTGTTTCGTCAGGAAGAGACGCAGGCGGGTAGGCAGTGTGAATTTTATCAGGCTGGCGTAGAACTGCTTGGAACCGGAAGCGTGGCCGCGGACGCAGAAGTGGTGGCGTTAGCAGTGGAATCGCTGTTGGCTGCAGGCTTGATTGATTTTCAAGTGTGCCTGGGGCAGGTGGATTTTATCAGCGGCATTATGTCGGAAGCCGGGTTGGACGCGACAACAGCGCACAAAGTAAAACAGGCGCTGATCGAGCGAAATATGGTCGGGCTTTCGGAATTGCTGGAAGAATGCCGGATGGAACCGGGTATCAAAAAACTGTTGCAGGAACTGCCCATGCTGCATGGGAAAATGGAAATGTTGCAGGAAGTGCACGGGCGGGTAAAAAATAAAATCAGCCAGTCCGCATTGGACAACCTGGCCGCGATCTATCGGTTGCTTGAAAACTATGGTATAGATCGCTATGTCATGTTTGATCTGGGCATAATCCGTGATTTGGATTATTACACCGGGATGGTTTTTGAAGCATATACTACAGGATTGGGTTACCCAATCTGCGGCGGAGGTCGCTACGACAGGATGGCAGGGGCTTTCGGACGAGAGCAGCCGGCAACCGGATTTGCGATGGGCATTGAGCGCGTTTTGATGGCGGTCGAACGACAGGGGCTGGATGTTGACGAAGTTCCCCGTAGCGTCTACGTTGGTTGGGCAGAAGAAAAACTGGCGCAGGCTATTGCGGAAGTCAGACGGCTGCGAGCAGCCGGTGAGATCGCTGAAATGGGATTGCAGGCGCAGACCCGGGCTGAAGCTGAAGCCGACAGCAAGTTGCGTGACTGCATCCGTTGCAGTTATTTCGATTAATAGCCACGTTCCTTGTCGATCAGGGTGGGTAAAGGTTTTCCATCGAGGTAGCGGGCTAGATTTTTTGCAAACAACTGTAGAGCACGATCCAAATAAACAGGTGAAATGGCGGCTAAATGCGGAGTGATGAGGACATTGGGCAACTCCCAGAAAGGACTTGTCTCTGGTAACGGTTCTTCCACGAAAACATCGAGGCCTGCGCCTGCGATTGTGTTAGCTTGCAGGGCAGCGATCAACTTATCTTCCTGAACGACTCCGCCGCGGGAAACATTGATGAAGTAGGCTGTTGATTTCATGGCTGCGAATTGTTCCTCGCCAAAGAGAGCTTGGGTCGCATCCGTAAGCGGCAACGTGACGACAACAAAATCCGCCGCCGATAACATTTCCAGGAGCTGTTCGGGCCGATACAGATGGTCTACGAATGGCTCCTGTGTCATTTCCCGCTTGGCGGCGATTACGTGCATGTCCATGGCTTTTGCTTTTTTTGCGATTTCATGACCGATAGATCCGAGGCCGACAATCGCCATGGTTTTTCCGTTGATTTCGTGCAAGTCATCGATGTCCGGTCGCTTCCATTGACGCTGTAGTTGTTGCTGGTGGAGTAGAGGTAGGCGGCGGGTAAAACTGAGCATCAGGCCAAGAACATGTTCGGCCATGGGGATGCCATGAATGCCTTTTGAGTTGCTGATCAAGACGGGGCTGGCTTGAGTTTCCGGAAAGATCAGCGATTCCACGCCGGCGGTTAGTGCGTGAATCCAGCGCAGGTTTTTGGCTTGGGGGAAGAAGGGACGGATGTTGTTGAACCCCCAGGCAACGAGGATTTCCGTATCCGTGATTTGTTCTGCTGCATGCTTGATGTCGGTGGTAACGATCGTCGCATCAGGGGCGACCTCTGTGATGAATGATTTTTGTCGCTCAGAGATAGGATTGAGAATGAGAATTTTTGGTGAACCTGACATGATAGTCCTCCTGTCTTGCGGATATTTCAATAGATAAAGT
>DATMYT010000323.1:0-8534 GCA_035560855.1 Negativicutes bacterium
ACTGGAAAAAAGGCAATACGAAACAAGGCAGTGCCGATATTCTCGGATCGGTACTGCGAATCGATTCTTACTCTCTGTTATGCTTTACTGAAAGGCCCGGCTACGGGCTTTGCGGGGCGCTGATTGCCGTAATAATCAATATCAAATACGATGTCTTCGCCACTGGGGCCTTCGAAGCGTTCTTCCGGTTCAAAAGCGACACCAAGGGTGTCAGAACAAATCAAATTTGCCTCAGGAAGGTAGTCCAGCAGATTGGTGACAACTCTGTATGTGCCGTTCTCTTCCTGCAATTTCAGGATAATAGTATGCTCGGTATCTACGGTGCTGTCGGCTTCCATGTCGCAGGGACGGGCGCCGTTGAAATATACGTTGCCTCCGGTCCAGACAGGCAACGGCATATAGTATTTATCCCGCGTGTTGGCGGCGCCTTCGCCGCAGTAGCCTTCGAAGTAGCTCTTCCATGTTTCTTCCGTCATGTAACCGCTGTAGGGAATGGTGCCTGTGGTCAGATTGAAGTCATCCCACTCATGATCCGTGAAATGGGCGCACAGATTTGTCATTCCCTGACGGACAGGCTGCTGCACAAACACGTTGTTGTAGAAGCGGACATCACCATGCAGGATGGACATGACGCCGGTAATCTCAGTTCGGTGCGGTTTGTGTATGGGTGTATATCGGGTGGAATCGTACTGCTTGGAGCCATTTTTGACACCGCAGCCAACGGCTGTGATGGCACCGCCGAACAGATTGTGGACAAAGGCAACGCCTTGGGTGGGTAGCTTGACCGCACGTTCGGATAGCAGAATGTTATTGTCCACCAGGCAGGGCCCATGGGCGATCTCAATGAACAAGTCCTCGCCCATGCTCAGCCCGGCACCAAGCTCCGGCGTCAGCGAATAGTCTCTGACCAGACAGTTGTCGTGGAACAGATTGCAGGAGACACGTGTGCCCTGCGTCTGCCAGTCCAGCCAGATGCCGCGGGTGCAATGATGGAAATGGTTGTTTCGGATGATGACATCGATGGCGGCGTGGAATTTGATGCCGCCGATTTCAGCGCCGGCAAGATTTCCCTTGTTATTGATGTGATGGATATGATTGTTTTCAATCAAGGAGAACACGCAGCCGAGATTGCCGACAATGCCGGTTTGGCCGCAGTCGTGAATGTCGCAATTCCGAACGGTGTGGGAGCCGATGGTTTCTTTGCTCCAGCCGTCCAACTGGGCGATGAAGGAGCAGTCTCTTTGGGTCTGGGATCCATCCTTGAATTTAAACTTGGACCACTTGTTGTCATTGTTCTGCTGACGATATTTACCGAGGGAGATGCCGGAGCATTTGGAGTGGGACACCTCGCAGTTTTCAATGACCCAGCCCTTCGACCAATGGGGGCCGATCATACCTTCCTGCAATGCGGTGGGTGGTGCCCACTGGGTGGCGGCTTTGGTGACGACAAAACCGCTTAGGGTAATGTAATCGACGTGCTCCTGTTCCGGGTAGAAACAGTGGGCGCGCACACTGATTTCAGCGCACTCTTTATTGGGATTTTCACCCTGAAAGTTGGCAAAAATCAGAGTCTCGTCACGGTCTTCAGACTGGCTGGTATACCATGTGTGCTTGCTAAATTCCCGATCCCACGAACCGCTGAAGAACTCCGGAATAAGAACCTTGTCAAGGGAATCTTTCTCATACAGAGACTTGCCGTTCAGGAATACATCACCGGTGTGCGCGGGAGTACCCTGATCCAGCCAGTCACCGAACACCAGCGTGGTATAGGGGTTATAGTCATGAAAGTATGCATTGGGAATCGTGAGCTTCCACACATCGCCTTCATAGTGCTCCCATGTGGTGAATCGATCTGCGCCGGTGATGACGGCACCTCTGGGCTCCGTGCTGGTATACACAATGGGCTTTAGCTCGGTTCCCGCGAATTTGGGGCTGACATCTTCCGGGTATATGCCCGGTGCGACCTGAACTTCATCACCCGGCATAGCGATTGCTGCCGCCTGCTGAATACGCCGGAAGGGGGATGCTTGACTGCCATCGCCGTTGGGTGCCGCGCAGCAGTTGACAAAAAGTTTCATAACGTTTTCTCCTGATTCCCTATGTGTAGCGTTATATGACGAACGAGTCATTTCAAAAACAAGTCATGATTGAAGAGAGAAATTGAATATCAATGGAAAAGCACAGGTGCACTGCTCAAAGGCAGAGCTGTGTCAAAAGGCGCAGTAACGGGGTGTTACTCTGTATGGGTAATCATGGCCTCCCGAAATTTGCTGGGTGAAAGTCCGGTATTTTTCTTAAACGACCTATTGAAGGAGGAAAGGCTGGAAAATCCAGAGTCAAAGGCGATGTCTATGATCTGCACGCCGGGGTTCAGGAACAGAGATTGGGCCCGCTTCACCCGCACGTCTGTGAGAAAGTCAACAAAAGTGGAGTTGGTGTATTGTCTGAACAGGTGCGCAAAGTAAGATTTGCTAACGCCCATAAATTGAGCGGCATCGTCCAAAGTCAGGGGCGTGGTAAAGTTCTCGGAAATATACAGACAGACATCTGCCATTTTCATTGTCATATTTTGCTTTGGGTTTCCGGTCTCAGGCAGAGCCTTGTTTCTTTGGTCAGTACAGTTCTGCCATACTTTTTCAAAAAAGTTCAGCAACAGCGCGTACATGCGTACCTCTTTCATGTGTGCTTCGACGTTCTGCGCGGCAAAAAACTCTTTCAGAACCAGAACAATCCGGTCGCAATCTGCATTTGAGGAATCGTATTTCAGATAGGGGAATCGAGTAAGCAGCGCCATCTGGCTGTTCAGTTCATTGATGATCGAAAGCATTTTACTGGAAAACTGAGCAACCCACAGTGAGTTTCCTGCGCATTTGATGATTGCATGAAGATCACCGGGGTATATGATCAGAATGTCATTCAGGTTCAAGGTGTATTTTGTGAAATTGATTTCTACTTCGTTTCCGTCGGAAATACTGATCAAAATCTCTACAAAGGGATGCCAGTGTACTTTGTCGATATAGGACATATTAACTTCATTGGAAACAATAAAGTTTTTGCCACCTTTTATGTCGATAGATTCGTAATATCCGTTTCTGAGCATACAGGCACTCCTCTCGAAAAGATAATCGGAACCATCTTGCTGATTTGTCTGCTAGCATCGCAGTAATTGATGAGAGATAACTTAACGTCTCAATGGCGTAGCTAGTATAAGATATGTTCTCAATTTTGAGACTCAGAAATTCGGGACTTCTACTATTTTAAGACAGTTTACCAGGCTATCTTCGTCAATCAGTTCGCTGCGTGTTTTCGGCTGTCGGCTGTTACCATGCTGACTTCAATCATATCACACTCTTGCGCATCCAGTTTATGGAATTAGTACAGCTTTCTCTGCGGTCTCGTCAATCAAGCAACGAAACGCTTTGTCCGCGTCTTCTAGCGCATACTCAGTGATGTACTTTTCCACATTCAACTGCCCGTTAGCCACTAACTCCAATGCTTTTTGGTTTTGTAGCACCGTCGAAGCATGCGCGCCATACACGCTCGCTTCTTTGTAATGGATCAGGTTGCTATCCAAGTGATAGTTGTTCTCTCCCGGCAACCCGCCAAAAAGGCTCATGCGACCGTTTTTATTCAACAATTCTAATCCTTGGCGGTGGGTGATGCCAGCAGGACATGCTGTAATAACAACATCCACACCAACACCGCCGACAATGTCTCTCACCTGTTCCAGATACCCTTTCTCACCTGAGTTGATGACAACCGCCTCGGGCACAAATGTCTTCGCTTTATTGCGCCTTTTCTCGGACACCTCCGCGATCACTACTTTCTCCGCTCCCTGCATCAGCGCCAACTCCGCATGTACGCAGCCCAGATATCCCGCACCGTAAATCAGTACACTGTCGCCCTCTGCAATGTTCAGGTAACTCTGCGCGTTGATGGCGCAAGCCACCGGCTCCACAACGCTGGCAGCATTGTTGGAAACATTGCCCGGCACACGAATCATGTGCCCCTGCTCGATCGCTTCTGCCGGTATTTGAAAGTACTCTGCAAAAGTCCCCGGATATTGAAACCCAATCGTCCTGAGCGTATCGCACATGTTTGTACGCCCTTTTTTACAACTTCTGCATTTTCCGCATCCGATCGCGGGCGCAAGGATATAACGGCCGGATAAGCTGACCCCTTCTCCGTTTTCCACGATTTCATAGCACGCTTCGTGTCCAATCGTGATGGGTGTCTTCAGTTTTTCGCTGCCAAATCGATACGTCCTAAGATCGGTACCGCAGATCGATGCACACAATATCTTCGCAACTGCTTCACCCTTGCCAGCTTTTGGCATGGGTAACTCTCTCACCGAAAATTTCGTTCCGCCCTCATATACAAATGCTTTCATAACGACTCCTTATTCCATCCAGGGAAGAAACAATACTTTGTTGAAGAACAGTTCCTTTTTGTATATTTGATCGAATATCTCCGGTGCATCCTCAAGCGGAAGCTTATGCGTAATCACCTTATCTGCATCGATCGTACCGTCCGCAAGGGCTTTCACTGCAAGTTCCCACTCCCAGCCGGGAAACGGCTTGGAAAAAGAGTTCCAGGAACCCACAATCGCCTTTTCACCACGCATCACCCAATCTATGCATTCTTCCGATAGGGTCAATGGCTGATGCGATATGCCGAGCAGCACCATCGTACCGTGTTTTGCCGTTGACATAATCGCATTGTGCTGAGCCGTCGGAAATCCAGAGGCGTCGATGCATACATCCGCTCCGCCATCGGTCGCTTCTACTATTTTTTCAACAATATTTTCCAGTCGTCCGTCAATCGTAACATCCGCTCCGCAGTTGCGCGCAACTTCGAGCTTTCTTTCATTCACATCCACTGCGACCGCGATTTCTGCTCCCTTGGCATTCATATACTGTATTGCATATAACCCGATTGCGCCCGCCCCGAATACACAAACCTTATCTCCTGCCTTGAAGCCGCCGCGACTGATTGCATGCAACGCATTTGCAAGAGGGTCGGTTGTTGCCGCAGCTTCATACGTCACATTGTCGGCTATCTTCAGGAGATTGGTTTCAGGCACAGCAATATATTGCGCGAAAGCACCATCGTTGCGCGATCCAAAGTACTTGTAATTCCTGCACAAAGAATAATGTCCCTGCTCACAGAAGCCGCATTCAAAGCACGGAAGGATCGGCGGAACGGTTACGCGGTCGTCTATCTTGAAATTCAAGATGCCTTTCCCCGTTTCCACAATTACACCGGAAAATTCATGACCCGGAATGATTGGCGATATATGTGCGCCATACTGGTTGATACGCGGAATATCCGACCCGCAAATACCCACCGCCATAATCTTAACCAGCACTTCGTTCTCTTTGATCTCGGGAATAGGCACCTGTTCCAATCTCAGATCCCGCGGTGCATACATTCTGATTGCTTTCATCGTATTGCTCATTTTATTCTCTTTTTCTCCACTTTTGCGCAAGTATGCTTTTCTTCATCGCACCTAGCGGCAAGCTTGCTTCATTGAATATTTTGTAATCGAACAAAGAAATCGTGTAACTCGATCATATACTTTTCATAGAGAGCCAAATGCTTATCATAGTCTGCTTTTTGCGTCATGTCTGGCTTGAACTCTTTTTCAACCTCTACAAAAGCTTTTGCGGTCTGCTTTAAATCGCCGAACACGCCAATCGCATTCCCGGCGAGCATTGCCGCTCCCCACATTGCCACGTCTTCTCTGTTCAGCACTTGATACGTTTTTCCCTGAACATCGGCACACATCTGCGTCCAGACGGCTGATTTAGCTCCGCCGCCAATGATGCGAATCGCACGCAGCGCATATTCCGGATACAACCGCTCGATGCTTCGAATGCTTAAGGCAAAATCATAAGAAAAACTCTCCAGCAAAGCACGATAGAAATGCTCCTTTTTGTGACTCCAATCATGACCCATCCAGAGTCCTCTTAATGCCCCGTCCAGCGGCATGCTGCTTCCGCCCAAGAGGCCCAGCGCCATCACCCCATCACATCCGGGTTCAATGTTTGCAACCTTTTCCTCCATCCTTGCAAACATTTCCTTTGTGCTGACGCCTTCCTGTTTGACAAACGTATTCATGAACCAGTCGAGCGTAATACCCGATCCGGCAACAAAGTGCGTCGAATAGAACTCTCCAGCAATCGCAGATGGTATCACATCCAAGCGTCTTTCCAAAAAATCCGGCCGATATTCCTCGACGCAACAGCTGATTTCGCCATATGAGGATGCTTCAAAAATCATGTCTCCCGGCGTTACAATACCCGCGCCAAGACAGCCGGCCGGTTTATCTCCCGCGCCGGAGACCAACGGAATACCTGCTTTCAATCCGGTCTCCCTTGCGCTGCTATCAGACAGATAACCGCATATATCATTGGAATTGACGATCTTCGGCAGAAGTTTTTGATCCAGGTCAATAGCATCGCATATGTATTTAGACCATCTGTCATTTCTGACATCCGCCAACCCAGTCCACTGGATAAATGTGCGATCTATGATGGCCTCTTCTATTGGTAAATCACCAAGCTTGCCAATCACATACCCGGAAATCATCAAGTACTTTGCGATCCTATTGCTCTCAAGCGGATATTCCGTTTGAAACCATTCAAACTTCGGTGCCATCTGCGGAAAGTTTGTTCCGCCAATATCGAGAAAGTGATCCCTGAATTGCGCCATTTGGCGCTCTGCGTAAGGCATATATCGGTTGTCAAGCGAGCAGGACCATGTTGTGATATCATTCCAATGTTCATCGACGCCCATGAATCCGGACATTTGTCCGGTAAATGCGATTGCTTCTATCTTTTGCGCACGCTCACCTAAATGGTTCGTCGCCTTTTTGATACAGGCAAGCACGGATGCGTATAATTCCTCACCCTTTTGTATAAACACACCGGGGCTCGGACGATAGTCCTTAACAGGTTCCGTTTCTGATGCGACACATTTACTGTCTGCGTTATATACGCCGACTTTAATAAAACTAGTGCCCAAGTCTACAGTCATCAGCAATATGTCTTTCATGTTGCTTTCTCCTTTGGTTGTCTGATTTCACGAAAACAATTCAGGATTACGATCAATCTAAGTTCATCCGTTACTCTTTTCATCAAAAATAACGAATCACGTTCCTTCCTGAATCATCTCAATTTCAACACCGTTGGGGTCGACAATCAGCATAATAAACATATCGTCAAGCTGTTTGATTTTCGTGGGCTTTAAGTTGATCGGACAGCCCACCTCCAGGCAGCGCTGGTACGCTTCTTCGATATCATTCACGCGAACCGCCAAATGCCGGTAAATCCCGATATCCGTCTTTCCCGTGATGATATGTTTTTGCTCGTCTTTGTACTCAATCAGCTCAAGCTTAACCCCGGGCAGCTGATATAAGTGGAGCACGTGATCCCCCAAATCAACGATGTTAATCAGGCTTAATCCGAGCACGTTCTCATAGAAATCGATGCTCTCCTGAAGTTTGAAACAATTGATGGTGAAATGGTCAACAGCAGTGATTTTCATAAACGCTCCTTTCGTTCCCACGGCTTCATTCGTAAAAACAGAGCCATAGCAGGTATCTGTTATGGCCCTGCTGTGTAATTTTTTACCTGTATTGAATAGGATACTCGTCGTTCATCTAAGTGGATGCTCGTCGTTAGACGATAACAAACTCAATGCCCCAAATATTGCTCAGCTGCTCAAGCCGATCTAATTGATCTCCCGTCCACATCACCTGATGATGCGTGCCGCCATACTTCAGCCATCCATCCATAGCGGCTTTAACACCGCTGTCCGGCTTGAAGAACGTATGGTTCATCGGGATACCCGCAATGATTTGCGTATCCAGCACTTCGCCGCGCATCGCAACCAAGCGGTATTTGTCCCCGCTGATCGCCACCAAGGAAGCGACCGTGGTTGTACCTACCTCAGCACTAAAAATGGGAGTGGGCGGGTTATCCTTGTTGCCGATATCAAGAGGACGGTCGATCAGCAGAACCGGGCAATCCTTGCGCGCGATCTTCCAGTTGCCTTCACCCATGTGCGCGAACAAACAGGCATCGCGGCCGAAATCGAGAGAATACATTTCCGTGAAATGCGGATTGCCGATCAACAGTTGACCGGCAGCCATGAGCGCTAAGATATGAACGTCGCCTTCCGCGGAATAGGCATATCCCTTTGCCATCATGTTGCAGGCGCCCAAGATCGGAAGCTGATCCAATCGACCATCTTCCTCATAGATCATGAAATTGGCGGAAAAACCGTCATACTTCTTTGCTTCCAGGAACTTTTCAAACGCCAACTGTAATCTGGCAGCATATCGATGATTCTTCTCAGGCACATCTTTCACTTCAAAGTTCTTTTGATCCACTGCTATCTGCGCATCGATTTCGGATTCCGAAATGTGATCCATGTACGACACGATCTGGCCGACGCCTTCATGCAATACCTCGATCCCAAATTTCTGGAAGTATGCCACTTCATCGCCCAATATGTCACCCATATTCTGC
>DATMYT010000324.1:0-3011 GCA_035560855.1 Negativicutes bacterium
TCCTAGTCCGGTTCCACCATGGCGTCTGGTAGTTGACCCATCCACTTGACTAAAGGTTTTGAACAGCTTATCCATATCCTCTGGAGCAATCCCGATGCCGGTATCCCTGACGGTGAATTTTAACTCCACCGAATCTTTGCCGATAATTGTAGATTGTACTGTTAACGACACTTCACCCTGTTCCGTGAACTTGACTGCATTGTCAATTAGATTATTCAAAACCTGGCGCAGTCGATTAGAATCCCCTAGAAGTATTTCCGGATTGGTATTTGAAAAAGTGTATTCCCAAGTCAGCCCCTTGCTGCTGACCCTGTGCGAAAATGTTCTTACCACTTCGTCTAACAGTGCCCTTGGTTGGAAAGTGCTGTTTTGCAGTAAAAGCTTTCCTGCCTCCATTTTGGAAAAGTCCAGAATATCATTAATAATACTCAGTAACGAATGAGCACATGATTTTGCGGTTACCAGATTATCCTTTTGTTCACTATTCAGTTCGGTCAAAAGTGTTAACTCGATCATTCCCATAATACCGTTGATGGGAGTACGAATTTCATGGCTCATATTGGCAAGAAACTCACTTTTGGCCTTATTGGCGGCTTCCGCTTTATCTTTGGCTCGTTTACGTTCTTCTTCCGCCATCTTTCGTTCGGTAATATCAATGCCCATACCGATATACCCCTCAGCTATACCGGACATATTGGAATATAGCTTGTGAGCATAATACATCCAACGATATTGCCCTTTGCGGTCTAATATCCGAATCTCGCCTTCAGCCAGATCGTGTTCATTTTTCTCTCTTTTATTGAGATCAGTGCATTTCTGTTTATCGTCTGGATGAACTCGTTCCATCCAGCCATATCCTAAAGCCTGCTCAACCGGTTGGCCGGTCAGCGTTTGCCAATTTTCGTTAAAAGATTCAGTTTCGCCCTCCATGTTGGTTCGCCAAATAATCGTGGGAAAACTTTCAAAAATTCGCAGATAAAAATCCCGGGTTCTGGTAATAGAGATTTCCTTTTGTTTTTGATCGGTGGTATCGGCCAAAGCCACCACCACAAAATTATCGCCGTCGACTTCGATTGGGGAGGCGCTGGCTCGAAACCATAATGGAACAGCCTTCCCATTGTGGACTATAGTCTTGGTGCATTCGATACCCGATACTGCCGAACCTTCAAACGCCAGCGAAACCGCACGCTGAAATTCGCAGTATTGACAAGAGGTGCTATAGCCACAGCCCCGTTCGTCTTCAAAACTCCTTTGACAACTGAAGGCGTTACCAAAGCTGTAACCTATTACTTGGCCCCGTTCTCCGCCAAGCAACTTTAGGGCTGCGTCATTAATCTGCGTTATTGCTCTTGACTCATCCACAATATACATTCCCACAGGGGCGGAGTTAAAAATCGTTCTAAAATTTTGTTCTTCACTTGCAAGCTTTCGCTCCAAGATCTTAAACCGCGTAACATCGCGAAACACTACTACCACACCGGCAACATCCATGTCGGTGTGTTCAATAGGCGCGCAGCTTGCCGACAAATATTTTATCGATCCATCCTTGGTAACAATCACGGTTTGATCCTGAAGTCCCATTGCAACGCCGGTTTGAAGAACCCGGGCAACGGGACTGGTTAGCCGCTCTTTGGTTAGCAAATTATAGAGACTGAACACAGTGGAAAAATCTTTCCCGCTCGCCGCAGCAATCTCCCAGCCGGTAATTTGCGCCGCAGCTGCATTCATATAAATGATTTTTTCCGCTGTATCAACGGCAATAACGCCATCACCAATGGAGGTTAATATTTGCGCCGTTAAACTGCTGTTCATAATCGTCATCACCCGCTACCGAATTAATTCAAGTAAGAGCAAATAAGTCGTGATATGTTGCCCAAAGGAGCTTGTTTGGTCACGGCTCCGATTTCGCAGGCAACTTTTGGCATTCCATAGACAATGCAGGATTGCTGATCCTGCCCGATTGTGACTGCACCGGCCAGCTTCATTTTTAGCAATCCCTTGGCTCCGTCATATCCCATGCCGGTCAGAATGACGCCGATACCGGCTGCACCGGCTTTCTCCGCCACAGAATTAAACAAAACATCAACGGAGGGGCAGTGCCCGTTTTCGCTCTCCCCTTTGAAACACTCGACAACATACCTGCCCCCCTGGCGGTTAATACGCATGTGACGTGCTCCGGGGGCAATCAGCACTCTTCCTGGCATCACCACATCACCAGTTTCCGCTTCTTTAACCTCCATTAGGCAGGAATTATTCAATCGTTGCGCATACATTGCGGTAAAAACAGGCGGCATATGTTGAACAATAACAATGCCGGGCATATTACGCGGAAAAGACCGTATTACTTCAAATATAGCTTCCGTTCCGCCAGTTGATGCACCAATGGCTATTATTCTATCACCAATTTTAGTGATAACGCCAGCGGAAACCGCTTCCCGGACACACTCCCGTTTCGGCGGCTCGACTTTTGCCGTTGAAGCGATTTTGATCTTGCTTATTAACTCCTGAATGAACAGTTCCATGTTTTTCGACGATTTCGCATCCGGTTTGGTGACGAAATCAACGGCCCCGGCGCTCAATGCATCGAATATGTTGGCGCTAACTGCACTGACTACTACCGCCGGTATAGGATACTGAGGAATGAGCTTCCGCAAGAAATCAATGCCGCTCATGCGCGGCATTTCGACATCCAACGTCATAACATCCGGTTCAAACTCCAAAAGTTTATCCCTGGCCACGTAAGGGTCAGGCGCCGTCGCCACTACTTCGATAAAAGGATCACGGCTCAGTTCTCGCGCCAAGGTTTCCCTGAAAACAATAGAGTCATCTACTACCAGGACTCTGATTTTTTTCTTAGCAGTTATCATAATCTATCCCCTTCGGTAAATAGCAGGCCCCACAAAATCATATTTAGTTTCCTGTCGATTCAGGGATTCGGAATGACCAATAAACAAATAGCCGCCTGGCTCTGTATAATCGTAAAACCGGTTAATTAAGGCTCGCTTTACCTC
>DATMYT010000325.1:0-2364 GCA_035560855.1 Negativicutes bacterium
GCAAGTTGTCAGTACCAAAAAAAGTTATGTATCGGAAATCCTCGTGTCGGTCACGACCAAGAAAGCATCTGCCATTTTGTGCGTGCCAATATTCGATAATGGCGTGTTGACGGGTGTATTGACAGGAACGTATTCCCTTGAGAAGATGAATGATCTTGTGAAGGATATTAAATTCAAAGAAACCGGCTATGGTTTTTTGCTTGATGAAACAGGAATGCTGATTGCCCACGGATCGAAACCGGACTATATCGGCAAACTCAACTTGACGAAAAAAACGGTTGATCCTGAATTGAAACTTGGGAATATTGCTCTGGATGATCGATTGTTGTCTTTGAGCAAAACAAGCATCGAGCAGGGGCAAAAAGCGCGGGGCGTATTTTCATTTATTGATGGCGTCACAAATGTTGCGACATTTATGCCCATCAAATTGCCGGGTGACAAACGCTGGACATTGGTCGTGACGGCGCCGGAAGCAGAAGCAAATCAAGAAGTGAGCAATCTCAAGTGGATTATGCTTGTGATTGCCGGTAGTTGTATCGTCCTGACGCTGCTGCTTGTTTGGGTTTTCAGTGGCAAATTTGTGAAGCCTATTATCGGCGTACGGAATCAAGCCGTACGAGTTGCCAGTGGTGATCTACGGGTTGAAAAGTTGGCGTATGAGAGCCAAAAGGATGAAATTGGCGAATTGGCCAAGAGTTTCAATTCGATGGTCGGCAGTTTACGGGATTTGGTTAAACAGGTTCAGGATCAGTCCCAACATGTAGCGGCTTCTTCTGAAGAACTTACTGCGATTGCGGAACAATCCTCCCTGGCGACTACGCAGATAGCAACTTCGGTTTCCGATATTGCCGGCGGCACTGATCAACAGGTCCACGCGGTGGATGGGGCTTCTGCCGTTATTGCGAAAATGGCGGAAGGGATTCAGCAGGTTACAGCCAATGCGAACACAATGGCCGGGGTGGCGGCGCAGGCTGCGCAAGCGGCGCACACGGGCGGTAAATCCGTGAGTACGGCGGTCGGACAGATGTCCAATATTGAAAAGACTGTAACCAATTCGGCTCAGGTGGTAGCAAAACTCGGTGAGCGTTCTAAAGAAATTGGCGTGATTGTCGATACCATTTCAGGTATTGCCGGGCAAACCAATTTGCTGGCGTTGAATGCGGCGATCGAAGCGGCGCGCGCCGGTGAGCAGGGGCGAGGGTTTGCGGTTGTGGCCGAAGAAGTGCGCAAATTGGCGGAGCAATCGGAAGAAGCCGCCAAGCGAATCGCTGGTTTGATCGGTGAAATACAAGGAGACACTGACAAAGCTGTGACTGCAATGAGTGATGGAACCCGCGAAGTTAAGCTTGGTTCGGAGGTCGTGAATTCAGCGGGAGAGGCCTTTAAAGAAATTATGAAGGTTGTTGATCAGGTGTCGCTGCAAGTGAAGGAAATATCAGTTGCAATTCAGCAGATGACAAGCGGCAGTCAGCAGATTGTTGCCTCCGTGCAAGCAATCGACAAAATAAGTAAAGCAAATGTTGGTCAGACGCAAACCGTTTCCGCAGCGACAGAGGAACAGTCCGCATCAATGGAAGAAATCGCTGCCTCAAGTCAGGATCTTGCCAAGATGGCGCAGGAGCTGCAAAATATTATCAGCCGGTTCAAGATTTAACACTTTTTTTAAATGTGCGCAACATTAGGATGCGTTATCGAAAAAACTCCGCCAGGCGCCATAGGGGCTTGGCGGAGTTTTATGTTAAATATCAGAACTGCCCTCAACTGTTGGGCGTGCTTTTTTGTCGAAAATAGTGGACGAGTGAATAATACAAGGGTATCGTTAAAAATAAAACCCAGGCTGGATGCCAGACATTATAAAGAAAGCCTAAGGTGAGATATATTGTTGCAATTATAATGGGATAAGGAACGTGGTTCCAGTTTTTCTGCTGAATCGCTGAAATAATGCCGAAACTTATAGGAATAAGCAGGAAGACTAGCCAAGTGGGGTGCCAAATATTATAGACCACACCAACAGCGACATAAACAAGAATAATAATCATGACGATAGGAAATTGGGTCGCATGGTGGTTGTGCCCCCATTTTTTATGGGCTTCCGCAAACGTATAATTTTGCCCGTTGACTGTGATATGGGCGGTGTCTTTGATGTGAATCGTTTCTTGTTTGGCAAAATCAGTAGCGGAGATGCCGTCCTGGCCGATATAGAGTTCACCGTTTTTGTCTTTTAAGTGAATGCCGTTAAACTTGTGAAAGTCTTCTTTTTCATTTGTTTGCTCGGTGGTGCTTGCGTCAGCATCTTCACCCGTTGGGGCAGGTTCTTCTTCGCTAGACAACAATTCGTCGAGGGATATTTTGTAAATCTTTGCT
>DATMYT010000326.1:0-2324 GCA_035560855.1 Negativicutes bacterium
CTCGCGCGTGGGAAGCTCTTTCGTTGGCGACTGCGTATTTGAACGAGAAACATAATATGCCAGTGCGTATGTCTTCCGGCGAAGGTGGTATGCCGGTCAAATTGATGGAATCAGAGTACCTAAAGTATTCCATCATTCAGATTGCTTCGGGTCATTTTGGTTGGAACCGGATTATAAAAGCACTGCCAAAGATGAAAGTGGATCCGGCCGGGGTTATGATCAAGATCGGACAAGGGGCCAAACCTGGTGACGGCGGACTTTTGCCGGCAGCCAAGGTTGCAGAGCACATACAAGCAATTCGTGGCGTTCCCAAAGCGGACCTGTTGTCACCGCCAAATCATCAGGGACTGTATTCCATCGAAGAATCTGTGCAAAAAATGTTTATGTCGATGAATGCGGCGTTTAAATTCCGAGTGCCGGTCGCTATCAAATGTGCGGCATCTGCTACATCAGTTTCCGTATACAACAATTTACTGAGAGACCCCTATAAAATATGCGGCGGATTTTTCATTGACGGGATTCAGGGAGGTACCGGCGCGGCTAACGAGGTATCTCTTGATCATACAGGACATCCTGTGGTGTCCAAGCTGCGAGACTGTTATCTGTCAGCAGTAAAGCAGGGAAGCCAGGGACGCATTCCACTATGGGGCGGTAGCGGTGTCGGAATGACAGGAAATGCTGCAGCCGATGCTTTTAAACTAATCTGTCTCGGAGCAAATGGCGTATTTATGGGCAAGCTACTAATTCAATTAATGGGTTGCGTAGGAAGTGAAAAAGGCCGGTGTAACGCCTGTAATACAGGACTTTGTCCGACAGGAATCTGTACGCAGGATCCGCGATTGGTCAAGCGCTTGGATATCGACCGGGCGGCTCAGAATGTAGTGGAATATATGCTGGCTTTTGATGCCGAACTTAAAAAGCTGATGGCGCCTGTTGGCAACAGTTCGCTGCCGGTAGGACGTTCAGATGCCTTAGTGACAAATGATCGCGCGGTGGCCGACAAACTGTCGATCACCTACGCGTGTTAAAGGGAGGGTACGGACATGTTTAAAATCAATACGCTGCAAAACAATGAGCGGATGTCCACCCAGGATCTACTGCAAACAATTAATACTGCAATAGCCGCAGGCGAAACAGAGTTTTCTATCGAAGCCTCCGGGCAACATGATATTGGTGGACCATTATGGCACCCCGAAGGGAAAACGCTGCGTTTTTATGTAACAAATCCTGGTCAACGCGTCGGTTGCATGTGTCTGGAAAATACAGAGATTTATGTAGAAGGCACTGCTTCAGCTGACGTAGGGTGGCTGAATGCCGGTGGTAAAGTTGTTGTTAAGGGAGATGGAGGCGACACTTCAGCTCATTGCGCCGCATCAGGCAAGGTTTTTATCGGTGGTCGCGCAGGGACTCGGTCCGGGTCGCTCATGAAACACGACCCGCTGTATTCTGCGCCGGAATTTTGGGTGCTGAAAAATTGCGGCAGTTTTTCTTTTGAGTTTATGTCCGGTGGGACTGCCGTTATTTGCGGCCATGACTGCGAAGACTTTGATTCGGTGGTTGGGGACCGTTCCTGCGTCGGGATGGTCGGAGGAAAGCTTTATTTTCGCGGCACGGGAAAAGGCCTCTCGAAAAAAGATGTAAAGATTGGCGACTTATCGCCGGAAGATATTGCTTACCTAAGTGGTGGAATGGAAGAGTTTCTGTCGGATATTGGACGGCCGGAATTGCGAGAAATATTAACCCAATGGAGCGATTGGCACAAAGTTACTCCACTGACCTATGACGAGCGACCCAAAAAAACGTCTCCGGATATTCTGTCCTACCGGAAAAACAAATGGGTTCCAGGTGGAATTTTTGGCGATGTCTGCGAAGACGATTGGCAAGTCTTTGGATTGGTTGCTACAGGAAAGTACCGGCAACGTGTACCTTTTTGGGAAAACCAAAAATATATGGCCCCCTGTGAATTCAACTGCACTGCATCGATTCCTTCGCAACAACGCTTCAATCTTTTGAGGGAAGGAAAAGTAGATGAAGCGTATCGCTTAGTTCTTGACTATACGCCTTTCCCCGGGTCGGTATGCGGGGCCGTGTGCATGAATTTGTGTATGGATGAATGCACTCGCAGCCAGGTGGATATTTCCGCGCAAATCGGCCAACTGGGAAACTATTCCGTTGATATTGCCATACCGGCGCCGATAACAAAATCAGGGAAAAAAGTTGCTGTTATTGGTGGAGGACCAGCTGGATTATCGGCAGCGTGGCAATTGGCCCGCGACGGTCATGCTGTAGTGGTATACGAAGCGCATGAAGCAATGGGCGGAAAA
>DATMYT010000327.1:0-5918 GCA_035560855.1 Negativicutes bacterium
TATTATTGTTATTTGGTTTGCTCGCCGGATCGCTAATCCGATCCGGGAAATAGAAAGCGCGGCAACACGTATTGCAGCCGGTGATATTTCACTAAAAAAACTGGGGATTGTCTCGAATGATGAAATTGGACGGTTGGGGCACGCGTTTGAGACCATGACCGAAAATCTACGCGGGCTCATCAAAAAAGTAGGAATGTCTACGGATCAAGTCGCGGCTTCATCGGAAGAACTGACGGCCAGCGCTGAACAATCGGCGCAAGCTGCAACGCAGGTAGCTCAAGTCATAACCGAAGTGGCGAGTGGCGCGGAAAAACAGCTAAAAGCCGTGGGCGAGACTGCTTCCATAGTGGAACACATGTCGACAGGGGTCCGGCAAATCGCAGCCAATGCCAATACCGTCGCCGGCGCTTCCAGTAAATCCGCCGATATGGCTCGCGCGGGCAGTCAATCGGTGGAAAAGGCAATTGCTCAAATGGGAACGATCGAAAAAACTGTGGTTCGTTCCGCTGGAGTTGTCACGAAGTTGGGGGAAAGATCCAAGGAAATTGGTCAGATTGTGGATACTATCTCCGGTATCGCCGGACAGACAAACCTGCTGGCGCTTAATGCCGCCATTGAAGCTGCCCGTGCGGGTGAGCAGGGCCGAGGTTTCGCTGTTGTGGCGGAAGAAGTGCGTAAATTGGCCGAACAATCGCAAGACGCCGCTAAACAAATTTCCGGGCTGATCGGCGAAATCCGCAAGGATACTGATGATGCGGTGCTGGCGATGAATGAAGGAACAAAAGAGGTACGCGTCGGAGCCGAAGTGGTAAGTGACGCTGGAAAAGCCTTCCGTGAAATTTTTGAATCGGTAAATGCAGTATCGGATCAAATGCGGGAGATTTCGGCATCGATACAGGAACTGGCCAGCGGTAGCCAGCAGATCGTTTCTTCGGTGAAAGACATAGATACAATCAGTAAAGGAACTTCAAGTCAGGCGCAGACGGTGTCAGCCGCCACGCAGGAGCAATCGGCCACCATGCAGGAGATTGCGGCGTCCAGTCAAGCGCTGGCGAAGATGGCGGAAGAATTGAGCGAGGCTGTCAGTAAGTTTCGGTTATAAAACACATAAATAAGCGCATTCTTGTGGGATTCATAATGAACTTTTTATTAGGTAAAGGCCTTTTTCATGAAGGCTTTTGCCTTTTTTTTGCAGGTATTCAAGTGGCGGATGTCGAAACGAAAAATGCAATAGTGATATTAAACACAATGGAGGAATTATCTATGCGTGTAGTAGTAGCGCCGGATTCATACAAGGGTAGCGTATCGGCGATTGGCGTCGCGGCGGCGCTGGAACGGGGAGTGCTGAAAATATTCCCAGCGGCGGAGGTCTGCAAGATCCCCATTGCTGATGGTGGAGAAGGCACGGTGGAGGCAATGGTAGCGGCAACCGGCGGGCAACTGATGTCTGCCAGGGTAACGGGTCCGCTCGGGGAAGCTCTCACTGCGCACTGGGGAATTCTGGGTGATGGGGCGACCGCAGTGATCGAGATGGCTGCAGCGTCGGGGCTGCCGTTGGTTCCGAAGGAAAAGCGAGATCCGCGCATTACGACAACGTATGGAACGGGCGAACTTATCAAGGCGGCTTTGGATGCAGGGCTAAGCCGGATCATTATCGGCATTGGGGGGAGTGCGACCAATGATGGCGGCACGGGCATGGCCAAGGCTCTTGGTGCGAAATTTCTTTCCAAAGAAGGAACGGAGCTTCCTCCCGGAGGGGGCTCATTAAAGAACTTAACCAGGATAGATATGACGGGGCTTGATGCACGACTGCAAAAAACCGAAATTACGGTGGCATGTGACGTGGATAATCCGCTCTGTGGGGCGCGTGGCGCATCGGCGGTTTTTGGTCCGCAAAAAGGGGCTACGCCTGAAATGGTGCAGGAATTGGACGCGGCATTATTGCATTTTGCGCAATGCGCCAAAGCAGCGACAGGGCGAGAGGTTGCAGGGTTGGCTGGAGCTGGGGCGGCTGGCGGCCTGGGTGCTGGGCTGATGTTTTTTACACCGGCGAAGTTGAAGCCCGGAGTGGAAATCGTGCTTGATGCCGTGAATTTTGCTGAGATAGTCAAAACGGCGGCTTTTGTAATTACCGGCGAGGGACGGACTGATTTTCAGACCGCCTATGGTAAGGCACCGGTCGGCGTTGCCAAGGTGGCGAAGCAATTTAACGCGCCGGTATTTTGCATTTCCGGAGGGTTGGGCGACGGCGCGGATGATGTGTTGACGCAGGGGATCGACGCGACAATGAGCATTTGCTCCAGACCTTTGTCCCTCGAAGAATGCATGCAGGATGGGGCGCTTCTGATCGAGGAAGCGGCGGCCCGGTTGTGCAGAGTTCTGCGGGTGAAAGTAAATCTATAGTTTTGAAAATATGTATATTACATTGAGAAGAGGAAGATAATCTTGGTTCAAGGTCCGATGTTGCTGGTCATTTTACTCATCGCCATCGTTATGATTGTATTGTTGATTTCCAAGTACAAGGTACATGCATTCCTTTCCCTGATCGCCGCCTCATTTTTTGTTGGGTTTGCGACCTTTATGAATCCGGTGGTCGTTACGCAGACCATCATGAAGGGGTTTGGGGGTACGGTGGAACGCATCGGCCTCGTCATTATATTCGGCACTATTATCGGGGTCATGCTGGAAAAAACCGGCGCGGCGCTTACTATGGCCGAGACCGTTTTGAGTTGGGTCGGGCCAAAACGTCCGGCGTTGGCTATGTCGATCATTGGCTATATTACGTCCATTCCGGTTTTTTGCGACTCCGGTTTCGTTATTTTATCCGCCTTGAATAAATCTTTGTCCAAAAAAACCGGGGTTTCCATGGCCGTTATGGCAACCGCGCTTTCCACCGGGTTGTATGCTACGCACACCTTGGTGCCGCCAACTCCCGGCCCGATTGCCGCCGCCAACAACCTGAAGGCCGACCTCGGCATGGTTATCGTGGTGGGCATGATAGTGGGGTTGCCGGTGGCCTATGCCGGCTACCTATGGGCTATCAAATTCGCCAACCGCTATGATGTTGCGGCGGATACTTCGGTTACTTATGAGGAACTGCTGGAAAAATTCAAGAGCCTGCCGAGCGCAACGGCGGCATTTACTCCGTTGATTCTTCCCATCGTATTGATTGCGTTAAAGTCAGTCGCCAACTTTCCCAGTTTGCCATTTGGCAAAGGAGCGCTCAAAATTGCGGTCGATTTTGTCGGTGAACCGACGGTTTCGCTGCTTTTTGGCGTTTTGCTGTGTTTCTTTCTGGTACCGAAACTTAATGAAGAAGTGTTGTCTGGGTGGATGGGTGAAGGACTTCGCGACTCAGCCGCCATCATCATGATTACGGCTGCCGGCGGGTCCCTGGGCGCATTGCTTGCCGCCAGTAAAATCGCCGACTATCTGGGAAGCAGTCTGGCAAGTTACAATCTGGGAATATTCCTGCCGTTTATTATTGCAGCAGCGTTAAAAACTGCGCAGGGCTCTTCCACTGTGTCGTTAATCACGACCTCGACTATTGTGTATCCCTTGCTGGCTTCATTAGGACTGGACAGCCCGATGGGCGCGGTGCTTGCCACTATGTCGGTCGGTTGCGGCTCGATGATCGTATCCCACGCGAACGATTCCTATTTCTGGGTCGTATCGCAGTTTTCCGGTCTGAAAGTTGATATTGCCTATAAGTGTCAGACGCTGGGGACTCTGGTACAGGGGTTGGTCGGTATGGCGACGGTTTACATTCTAAAGATTATTTTGGTGTAACTTGATTGACGGGTTGGCGTCAAAAGGAATACAATAAAAGTGAAACAAAGAAAAGCGCGTTCTGACCGTTTCAGTCGCGCTTTTCTTTATGTGTGAAATTTATCGAAGTGGGATGGTGAGCTTGTTGAATTTGGCCGAACTTCGGGTGGGAAATAAATTGGATCATCAGGAGATGATTCTTTGGGTACAGAAAAGTTCGCAGTCGGCGAACGGGTCTTGGTTTGTCCGGGGATCCGTAGAAGATCCGAGCGGGTCATTGGGATTCATCTGTTTTAATGCAGAGTCGGTGGCGCGGGTAAAGGAACTTACGTCTGCCGTACCGGTTGTAGTCAGTGGGCAGATTCAGGCTGACCGTTATGGTAGCGACGGGAAACTACAGTTGTTGGCTGATTTTATTGACTTAATTCCAGCGGGAAAAGATGTTTCGCACTTGTTACCGGCGACGTCGAAGGATATGGAAGCTTATAAAAATAAGTTATTGAAATTGGTGGCGCAAGTGAAGCGTCCGCCGTTGCGCGAGTTGCTGGGCGAAATTTTCAGCGGTTCGCGTTGGGAACAATTTGTCAGGAATCCGGCTGCAAAACGTTTTCACCACGCGTATATCGGTGGATTGCTGGAGCATACGGTAGATGTGGCTGAAACCGCGTTGGCTGTTGCTGCTACCGCGCCAAAAGCGGATCAGGATATGGTAATTGCGGGCGCTTTACTGCATGACATTGGCAAGACAGAGGAAATTTCGTCCGATATCGGGTTTGCCTACACCGACGCAGGGCATCTAATGGGCCACATAACGGCTGGTGTTCTCATCGTTGAGGCTGCGGCGAAAAACATACAGTATCTTTCGGAAGCAGACCGCAAGTCACTGATTCATGTCATTCTTTCACATCATGGCGAACGGGAAAAAGGGTCGCCCATCCGCTGTGCCACGCGGGAAGCGGTGATCGTTCATTATGCGGATGAACTTAACGCGGTGTTGCAGCAATTTGATGAGACTACGGAAAAAGATGCGCAAGGTTGGAGCTTTAATAAAATGATGGGGTACATGATCCGGGTTTGACCCATACGCTTTCGTATGGTATTCTATAACCCCGAACATAGATTTTGGCTGTGAGTGGGAAAGGCGATCGCGGCCGCACTTTGAGGCGGTCGAGGAAAGTCCGGGCTCCATAGGGCAGGGTGCTGGATAACGTCCAGCGAGGGCGACCTTAGGGCCAGTGCCACAGAAATGAAGACCGCCGGCCTTCGGGCAGGTAAGGATGCAACGGTGCGGTAAGAGCGCACCAGCGGCCGGGTGACCGGCCGGCTAGGTAAACCCCACCCGGAGCAAGACCAAATAGGGAAGGGATGAAGCGGCCCGCTGAACCTTCCGGGTTGCGTCGCTAGAGTCGCCGGGCAACCGTCGGCCCAGATAGATGATCGCTGCCGCGAAAAGCGGTACAGGACCCGGCTTAATGAACTCTCACAGCCAAATAAAAAACGGGGACGTACTGAAACCTTGGTTTCGACACATCCCCGTTTTTTTTCCTAGTTAGCCTTCTTATAGATAGTAGATTTCAGGATCTTTTCGCTGAACTGCGGGAGGGTTGGTGGCTGGATAGCCAAGGATCATCGGCGCTGCAGCCGTATATTCCACAGGGATTCCAAGTTCGGCCTTAAACTCGTCGGAATTCAACATCTCCTTGGAAAATCCGATCCAGCAGGTGCCAAGGCCTTCATTGTGAGCCGCCAACATGAAATTCTGAGCGGCGAGGCAGGTGTCGTCTTCCGGGGCGGGCCCCTCGGGCTTCGCATAGATCGCTACCAATACCGGAGCATTATAGAATATGTTGAAGGATTTTCTAGAAAGCAGAGCGCGGTATTTCTTCATCAGAGGATGTAGATCCATGCTTGCGAGGAGAATTCCCTTAGCCCGTGTAGAATACTCATCAAGCTTGCTTTTGTCGGTGATAACGACGAATGCCCAAGGCTGAGCGTTCATTGCGCTAGGCGCCAGCGTTGCCAGCGCGATAAGTTTTTCGATCGTTTCCTGGTCGACATCACGTTTCTGATAGTTGCGAACGGAACGTCGCGTTTCCAGTGCTTTTATTAAATCCATAAGGTATCATCCTTTCGATTGGGCATCTTAGATC
>DATMYT010000328.1:0-3930 GCA_035560855.1 Negativicutes bacterium
AAGAATCCGAATAAAAAATATAAAAAGGGAAGTGTTTTTCTGCGAAATCTGCATATTTTTATTTTATCCGCTCTTTTTTTAGGCAACCTGCTCCCATCGGCCCAGGCAGCGGATCCGGCTAACCCCATTCCACCGCCACCAAATTACTATATAAACGGTCAGGCTGCTTTCGCCGATTCCGGCGAGCCACTCAACGATGTTAAACAAGTCACTGCCTGCGAAGCCCTGCCCGGTTATCAACGGTACACAGATTATGCTCAAGGTTACTCCGTCTGCGTCCCCGCATCGCTGGCACCGAATTTTTCCCTGTCCGCTGTGCGAAGTTCATTTGTTTCCGGCCCGACGCAACTCGAAGTATATTATGACAATTTTTCCGATTCCATCTCCAATCCTCGGGATTACACGGTCTACGCCAACCGCTTTTTGCCGAACAGCAGCCGTCACAGTATCTCAGTCCATGAAACCTTCGGCTGGAACGGATTCACTGTAAACCGCATCAAATGGTCCCGTGCGCCACTGGCGTCCCTGGCAAACGACCGCAATCATTATACCAGTCTGGAATTGCTCCGTTACCCCGATGAAGCCTACACCATATTCATCAAATCGGCCGAAGCAATCGAAAATGACCTCGCCATCCTGCACAGCTTCCAGCTGGCAGAGAAACGCGGTGCTCCCGGCATCTTCCGCCAGCCGGCTCCGGCAAAAACCAAACTCAATAAAGAAACCCGCGACTTCAAAGCGAAATATTTCAGTGAAAACAGTCCGCTGCGCTGGGGTTATTTCGATTGCTCCGCACCCGAACAATTGCGTCCTGTCAAAGAATTGGAGGCGCGTCTCGGCTATAAGTTCACGTTCGTACTCCGTTATCAGTCGCTTGATGAACGCGCCGCAGTCGAAGGCCTGGCCAATGGGTACACCGACGGTCGTTTTACTGAATTGACAATGCAAACTACCCACGCCGATACGGTAAACGCCCTACTGGCCGGGGCCAATCGTGGGAACCAGGATCTCATGTATGATATTCTTGACCGGCAGTACGATGAATATTTTCGCGAGTATGCCAAGTCGTTGAAAGCGTTCGGCCATCCGGTGCTGTTTCGCCTGAACAATGAAATGAACGGCGACTGGTGCTGGTACTCCGCCATGTACGCGGGCAAAGATACGGATATTTACAAGGCGGTCTGGCGACACATCCATAATCTGTTTGACGAAGTCGGTGTTGACAACGTATTGTGGGTCTGGAACCCCCACGATACTTCCCTGCCTGATTTCAAATGGAATCATCCGCTGATGTACTATCCTGGCGATGACGTGGTCGATATCATCGGCATCACCGGCTACAATACCGGGACCTACTTTCCCGGGGAAAAATGGCGAACTTTTCACGACATCTATAAACAAGTCGACGTAAACTATTCCGACTGGTTTGACAAGCCGTTCATGATCACCGAATTCGGTTCCAATTCTGTTGGTGGTGACAAGGCTGCCTGGATCGATAGTATGTTCCGGGAAATTCCCGAATATAAAAGAATTAAGGTAGCCATTTGGTGGAGCGGCGTTGACCTGGATGAAGCCGGTCGTCCCGGACGCGTCTATTTGCTGGATGAAAACGACACGACAACAGAAGCGTTTCGTCGTGGTCTAAAGAACTATAACAATCAGAAATAAAAAAACTCGCTCATTGGAGTCGATAATGGAGGTTTCGCCTTGAATCATAAAAAGCTAGGAATCGCACTCTGCAGTATTCACTTAGTTCTGCTGACATGCTACGCAGCAGCACCAGTCGCCGCCGCTTCCCCCGTCGTCCCTACCACATGGTACATTAACGGCCAACCGGCTCAGTCCCCCCCTGAGGGTTCGTGGCAGGATGTCAAAAAAATCAATTCCTGCGAATCTCAACCCGGCTATCAGCGATTCACAGATTATCCTAACGGTTATTCAGTCTGCCTGCCGTCAGGATTACAGCCCGATTTTTCGCTGTCCGCCGTTCGCAGCTCCTTTGCAAACAAATCGACCCAAATCGAAATCTACCATGATATCTTTTCCAGTGAACATCTGGGCGCTTGGGAATACACGGTGGACGCTAACGTTAATCTTCTTTCTTCGAAGCGTAACCGCATCACAACCCGGGAAACCATCGATTGGGACGGATTCACCGTCAACCGCATCAAATGGGATCGCGCACCTTTGACAGCTGTGCCCGGCGATCGCAACTACTATGCCAGCCTGGAATTGCAATTGCTGCCAAGCGAGTATTATACCATCTTCATCAAATCGTCCAGCCCGATAACCAACGACCTGGACATTCTTCACAGCTTCCGCTGGACTGCCCCGCGCGGCGCGGCGCAAATTTTTCGCAAAACGACTCCGGCAAAAGCAAAGCTGAACGAGGAAACCCGCCGATTTGTCAAGGAACATTTTGGGCCAGGAAGTTCCCTGCGTTGGGGCTTATTCGACTATAACGCGCCGGACAACCTCCAAAGCGTTCTGGATCTGGAATCACGACTTGGCTACAAATTCACCTTTTTACTTCGCTATCAGTCCCTGGCGGATGCTCCGCCCATCGCCGGCTTGGAAAATGCCTACACGGATGGTCGTTACACCGAACTGTCGATGGAAACCACGCATCCCGAAGCCAATAATGCCCTGCGGTTCTCTGAAAGCCAGATAAACCGGGAAGTCTTATATGATATCCTGGACGGAAAATACGACAGTCATTTCCGCGAGTATGCCCAAACACTCAAAAAGTTCGGTCATCCGGTGCTATTCCGCTTCGACAACGAAATGAACGGCGACTGGTGTTGGTACTCCGCGACTTTTAGCGGCAAGGACACTGATATTTACAAAGCAGTCTGGCGGCACGTTCACGGGCTGTTCGACGAAGTCGGCGTCGACAATGTGCTCTGGGTCTGGAATCCCAACGACCTGTCTTTCCCCAGGTTCAAGTGGAACGAAGCTCTAATGTACTATCCTGGAGATGATGTGGTTGATATTGTCGGCCTCACCGGCTATAACACAGGAACCTACTTTGCCAGCGACCCATGGCGGGAATTTCCAGACATTTATCAACCTCTTTACGCCAATTACTCCGCATGGTTTGACAAGCCGTTCATCATCGGCGAATTCGGTTCCAACTCCGTGGGTGGCGATAAAGTGGCTTGGATTAATAAAATGTTCCGCGAAATGCCTAAATTCAATCGCATCAAGGTAGCTATCTGGTGGAGCGGCATTGATTGGGATGAAAATGGTCGGCCGGGACGAATCTATAAGCTTGATGAGACTCCAGCTACTGAAGATGCTTTTCGTCGTGGACTAAAAAACTATACTACGCAGAAATAACAAGGAGGCTGATTTTATGTCTAAACTAGTCGAATGCGTCCCGAATTTTAGTGAGGGGCGTCGTCCTGAAGTCATTGAAGCCATTGCCGCCGAGGTGCGGAATATTCCTAATGTTAAGCTGCTGGATGTCAAAGCGGATGCCAGTCACAACCGGGTAGTCGTCACCTTTGTCGGTGAGCCCCAAGCCGTGAAGCAGGCTGCCTTTAATGCCTGCAAAAAGGCCGCTGAGCTCATCGACATGGAAAAACAACATGGCGAACATCCGCGCATAGGCGCCACCGACGTCATACCTTTTATCCCCGTTAAAAACATGACCATGGAAGAATGCGTGCAGCTGGCCGATGAGCTTGCCCGCGAAATTGCCGAAAAACTCGAAATTCCCGTCTACCTGTACGAAGAGGCCGCAAAAAGTCCTTCTCGCAGAGCTTTGCCCGACATTCGCAAGGGCCAGTACGAGGGGTTAAAAACCGAAATTAGCAAGCCGGAACGCCTTCCGGACTATGGCCCAGCTCGCATGCACCCGCGCGCGGGAGCTACCGTCATCGGCGCGCGTCAATTCCTCATCGCCTACAATATCAATCTCGACACCAG
>DATMYT010000329.1:0-2261 GCA_035560855.1 Negativicutes bacterium
ACTCAATATTATTCGGTTGTAGCGGCTGATCAGGCATCTGAAGGCCAGGGACTTTTCCGGTAGCGGAAGAGACTCTGGCCTTTTTTATTTGCCACTGGAGGAGGAACGATAATATGTATGTATCGCATCTCGAATGCCCCAAGTGTGGGCTGAAACTGGAGCCGAAAAAACTGATCCAAACCTGTCCGACTTGCGCAGCACCACTTTTGGTCCGCTATGACCTGACAAAAGTAAAAGCTGGCATTAGCAAGGCGGCACTGACGCAGCGCAAAAACAGTTTGTGGCGGTATCGCGAGCTGTTGCCTTACCAAAATGAACGCAATATTGTTTCTCTCGGAGAAGTCGTGACGCCATTGATTCCCTTGGAAAAGCTGGGCGGTGAGCTCGGTGTGCGTGGACTTTATTTGAAAGACGAGGGATTCAACCCTGGTGGAACCTTCAAGTCACGAGGCGCTGCGGTCGGTGTTACTTGCGCCCGCGAACTGGGTGTCCGGGTTGTGGCGATGCCGACTAATGGAAATGCAGGCGCAGCTTGGGCCATTTATTGCGCCAAAGCTGGCATTGATGCATATATAGTCATGCCGGTGGACGCTCCTGATATCACCCGCAAGGAATGTGCCATCGCGGGTGCCAAGTTGTATCTGGTCAATGGCTTGATCAGCGATGCGGGGAAAATTGTCGGGCGCGCCATCGGACGGTATGGCTGGATGGATGGCTCTACACTAAAAGAACCTTACCGGATTGAGGGCAAGAAAACAATGGGGCTGGAAATTGCCGAACAACTGGACTGGAAAGTACCTGATGTAATAATTTACCCAACTGGTGGCGGCGTAGGCATTATTGGAATTTATAAAGCTTTGCTGGAGCTACGCGAAATTGGTTGGATCGGTGATAAACTGCCGCGGCTCGTGGCGGTACAGGCAGAAGGCTGCGCACCTATCGTCAAAGCCTGGCAGGAGAAAAAAGAGGCCTCGGAGTTTTGGACGGGAGCCACCACTGTTGCTTTTGGCATTACCGTTCCGAAAGCCTTGGGAGATTTTTTAGTACTGGAGGCAATTTATCAGACCAACGGTTGCGCTGTCGCGGTATCGGATCAGGAGATACTAGCGGATCAAGCTGAACTGGCGAAAAAAGAGGGCTTGTTTATCTGTCCGGAAGGCGCAGCAACACTGTCTGCCTATAAACAACTCTTGAACAGCAGCTGGATTCGGTCTGATGAAACGACAGTCCTGCTGAATACAGGAAGTGGATTAAAATATCCCAATACCGTGAGCGTGGATGTTCCGGTGATGGAACCTGCGGATGATATTAAACTATAATAGTTTGTGTCAAAACGTGTATTAAAATTAAACAGTGTTGCATAATTTTTCACACATTACTATAATGGTGGTATTATAAATGTGTGAGGAGTGATTATATGTCTAGCTCGATAACGGCTCTTTCGACCGAACAACTTGAAGCTGCAAAAAAATCCATACTATTTACTGCATCTCGTCCTGACTTAATCATGACTCGTGGTACAGGCATGTATTTGTGGGACACAAACGGCAAGTCATATTTGGATTTTGTGGGGGGATGGGCCGTAACCTCACTTGGCCACAGCCCCGCAGTTATTACTGAAGCGCTTGAACGGCAGAGCCGTCTCCTCGTCAATGCCAGCCCGTCTTTTTATAACACTTCCCAACTGAAGTTCGCCAAATTGTTGACCGACATTTCTTGCTTCGACCGGGTTTTCTTTGCCAGTAGCGGTGCTGAAGCTAATGAAGGTGCCATCAAACTGGCCAGAAAATATGGATCGCTTTATCGACAAGGCGCGAATGAAATCATTACAATGGTCAATAGTTTTCATGGTCGTACTCTTGCGACTATGTCAGCCACAGGAAAAGAGAAGTGGGCTGATTTATTTGAACCAAAGGTTCCAGGGTTTATCCACGTTGCTTTAAATGACCTCCCGGCGTTGCGATCTGCTATTACGGAAAAAACGTGCGCGATCATGCTGGAACCGATTCAAGGTGAAGGCGGAGTCTTTGCCGCTGATCTGGCTTATATGAAAGCGCTGCGTACCTTATGTAATGAGTTGGACATCCTGTTGATTTTCGATGAAGTCCAGACTGGACTGGGGCGGACCGGTAAGCTATTCGCTTATGAGTACTACGGAATCGAACCGGATGTCATGACGTTAGCCAAGGGAATTGGCGGCGGTTTCCCGTTAGCGGCCCTGTTGGCCAAGGAGAAATTTAATGTTTTCGCTGCTGGAGATC
>DATMYT010000330.1:0-2546 GCA_035560855.1 Negativicutes bacterium
ATAATAAATTATCGGCATGATAAAAAAGTAACACTGAACTGCAAAATCTCAAAAACATAGGAAGGGAGATATTTTCTGTATTACTGGAGACTAAATTAAAAACCGGAGGTGTGTTAAATGGGTGTTGTTATCGCGGCTTTGGTCATTGTGTGGGTCATTTACATGATTATCAAAAAGTTCTTTCCCCAGGCGATTCTTTTAATCGCCGGTATTGTTCTTCTTTTTGCTACCTATTTTCTCGGCATTAATCCTATCCTATCCGCCAAAGAATCTTCCGGTTCAGCGTTGCTTGATATTGTCCATACAATTAAAGTATTGCTTAGTTCCCGTGTTGCAGGTCTCGGATTGATCATCATGTCTATCGCAGGCTTCGCGAGATATATGGAATACATCGGCGCGAGCAAATCCCTCTTTGCTGTGGTCGCTTCCCCGCTTAAACTGATCAAATCTCCTTATCTTCTCCTTGTTTTCGGTTTTTTTGTCAGTCAATTTTTGGTGCTGTTTATTCCAAGCCATGCGGGGTTGGGGTTGCTGCTCATGGTTACCATGTATCCGATTCTCATCAGAGCGGGTGTTAGCAAATTGTCCGCTCTTGGCGTGATAGGCTGCGCCCAATACATGGATGTAGGTCCTGGTTCGGGCAATGCCATTCTGGCCGCAAACATTACGAAAATGGAACCCGCTGTATATTTTGTAAGCTATCAATTGCCCATATTTGTTACGACAACGTTGATTCTTGGGATTGTGCACTTCTTCGTTCAAAAATGGTGGGATAAAAGAGAAGGATTTACGGGACATGATGATTCTGTTGATCTTGTGAAAGAAGACGAAACTCGTCCGCCTTTGATTTACGCCATTCTGCCGATCATTCCAATGTTGTTTATCCTGGGGTTCAGTCCGATTTTTAAAAGTAAAATTCAAATGGATGTTGTTACGGCGATGTTCTTAAGCACGTTTATCGCCATGGCTTTCGAATATGTCAGAACAAAGGATATTCGATCCACTTTGCTAAGTTTGAAATATCTATTTGAAGGCATGGGAAATAGCTTTGCAACGGTAGTTACATTGATTGTAGCTGGTGAAGTATTTGCTGCAGGATTGATGAAGATTGGTGCAGTGGATGCTATGACATCCGGTGCCCAGAGCCTTGGACTTGGCAGTAATGCCTTGATCATTCTCTTCTGTTTGGTCATCGCAGGCTGTGCATTCCTGATGGGGTCCGGCAATGCGGCTTTCTTTTCGTTCGCTGCTTTGGCGCCTAAAATTGCCGTAGCCATGAAAATCGAGGTTATTACGCTACTACTGCCCATGCAAATTATGACGAGCTTTGGCCGGGTTGTGTCGCCGATTACTGCAGCTATCGTTGCAATAGCGGGGGTAGCAGGTGTGTCGCCGGTTCAAGTTGTTAAAAGAACGGCTATTCCAATGGCAGTAGCTGCTCTTATCAACGTGGCGTTTATCTTCATAAACGGATAAAGCTGTAGTATAAAGACGCAAATTGTGAGGAGTGTGAACATAATGATGAAACATAATTTTGATGAACTGGTTGACCGCAAAGGGACCGACTGCAAGAAATGGGATACTTATGCCGAAGATGTAATTCCCATGTGGATTGCGGATACAGATTTCAAATGTCCACAACCGGTTATTGATGCGATGGTCAAGAGAGCTCAGCATGGTATTTTCGGTTATCCTGTAAACGTTCCGACCTTTGAGCAATCAATTGTCAATTGGCAGAAAAAAAGATTCGGCTGGAATGTAGAGCTTGACTGGGTAGAATACACCCCTGCAGTAATCCCGGCCATCGTGTATGCAATGCGCGCATTTACCGAACCGGGCGATAACGTTGTCATTCAAATGCCTGCTTACCATCCATTTCATGAGATCATTCCAAACAACGGCAGGCATATTCTGGGAAACAATCTCATTCTCAAAGAAGATGGCAGCTATGAAGTCGATTTCAAAAACTTGGAGGAGTTGCTTAGCAAAAAAAGAACTACGATGTTCCTGCTGTGCAGTCCGCATAATCCTGTCGGAAAATGCTTCACGCGAGAAGAATTGACCAAAATGTCCGAGCTTTGCCTGAAGCACAATGTTTTTGTTGTATCGGATGAAATTCATTCGGATATTGTTTATGCAGGCAGCAAGCACATTCCGTTTGGCAGTCTTTCACAAGCAGCGGCTGACAACTGCGTGGTTTGCGTCAACCCAAGCAAAACGTTTAACATAGCTGGAGTAAGGACCGGGGCTGCCGTGATTCCCAACCGTCACAACCATGATCTTTTCTATAAGCCGCTTGAAGACCTCAAAGCTTATGGCAGAACCATATTTGGCACATTGCCGATTGAAGTCTCCTATAACGAATGCGATTACTATGCGGATCAATTGTTGGACTATCTAACAGGAAATCTTGAGTACTTGAAAAAATTTGTTTCGGAAAAAATACCAAAAATTAAAGTGACCAAGACACAAGCGACTTATCTAATCTGGCTCAACTGTAAAGACCTGAACATGGGGCCAAAAGAGATAAGCAAGTTTTTCTTGGA
>DATMYT010000331.1:0-3156 GCA_035560855.1 Negativicutes bacterium
ATTAATATGTAATCAGAATGTAGACTGGGTCGAATCGAAAACGCAGGGAGAACGAATACAAAAATGCGTATTGGACGGTGGAATTCTTGACTACCATTGAAACAGACCGAATGCATTCTTCCTTTCGCATTATGAACTCACTGCAATATCTTGACGATTACAATGAAGCTGATAGGACGAGACTTTGTGACTTTGTTACATTCAGGCTATTGACAAGGGTAAATGCTAATGATATATTTCGTCACACAGAAGCATCACAATTTATGGCATAACCCGTGAAAGCGGGTGACGCAAAACTACAGGGTCTAAGGACGAATTACTCGTCGATGACAGCCAGTTGCCAAGTGGATTACCAGCTTTGAGTGATGTGCGGTAGTTTGAAGTTTTGGCAGCTAACTTTTTCTTAGTTAGTTGCTTTTATATTTTGGCGTGACTAGCAGGGGGTTCTCAACGGAATAGTAATGAGGCAACAATATGAATAAAGCGAAACTGGTCGTCCTCATCATTACGATTCTGCTTCTCTTGACCGGAGTAGCATATGCTAGATGGACGGAGCAGGTCAATATTCAGATTTTAGCAAAAACTGCTGAAACAGAGCTCAGTTATGTGGATTACGACTCCAGAATGAATAGTGGGACGGTAACCGTCTCAAACGGAGAGAATACGCAAGCAACGGTGGTTTTTAAGGAGATAACACCAGACACAGGAAACTCTGTTACGCTGAGATTCAAGAATACCGGTACAATTCCGATTGACATTGACGATATTAATGTTCGTTACGTTGGAGGGTATTCGGATGACTATAAAAATGACTTAACGCTGACTGTGTCAGGTTACGCCGGAGAGAAAAGATTCTTGCAGCAGGACAAGAAGATTTTCCAATGGCGGGCAAACAATTCCAGTTCAAAACGAGACGAATTGTATCAACTGCCGGTCAATGGAGTCATTGAGATCATTTGCGAGATAGAGTTTGATGAAATCAAGGTCATTGATAATTACGGACAGGATAAGAAGGAGGATTCAAAAAAGGGGATTGACGCTTCGGACATCAAGCAGGATGTATCTTTTATCATTGAAGTGGACTATTCGCGATTCAATCAAAGCTAATATTCGAAATAAATGGAGGGGAATTCTATGAAGAAGTCAAAGTTGATCATCATCGTGGCAATCGTCGCACTGCTCGTCGTTGGTGGAGCATATGCCGCCTGGACCAGCAGAACTACTGTAGCAGTCAATGCAAGTTCCGGTGAAATGGATGTTGCGATCTCCGCGACTTCCGTAGGCAAGGTTTCCGAATATGTGTTATTCGCTAAGAACAACATTACAGTCTCCGAGGATCAAAAAGCTGCGACGGTCTCAATAGCTAACCTCTACCCGGGTGCGGAAGCAAATGCAACAATCACGATTACTAATACGGGAACAATCCCCGTCAAGCTCAGCGGTTGTACGCAGGAGCGTATCTCAGCGGTCGACACGAAGACTAATAAGGCGTTGTCCGCAACCGATGCCGGCATGCTGATTGTCAAGTACAATGCAACAGCCGTCACCAAAACCGGCCAAGTGAAAGCGTCGGATACCTCTACTGCCGCAACTGCAACCTTGTTCTCGACCGCCAACATGGTAATTGAGGCAGGAGCTACAATTACGTTCGACATTCAAATCATGCTGGACAAGAACGCTGCTGACAGCACTGAAAACGCTCTCTATACGTTCAAATTCACGCCGATGTTTGTACAGGCAAACTAAGGCTGCCTGACGACTATGCAAAAGGGGATGCAAATCCCCTTTTGTTATTTTCAGCCGTAAGACTGTTTCAATAATAGACCAGATTGCATAACATCAATCTCGCGCTTGAACAAAGCTACATGACGCGATTTAAACTCGAACACAAGTCGGCAGAGAGGCAAGCTTTATGAGAAAGACAAAGTTAATCATCATCGCAGCCATCGTTGCACTTTTAGCTGTTGGTGGAGCATATGCCTCGTGGACGAGTCGAGTAACTATCTCTGCCAACGCCAGCGCAGGCGAAATGGACGTCGAGATTTCCTCTATAACAATAGGCCAGATTTCGGAGTATGTCGAATTCGGAACAGATTCCATAACCGTTTCCGAAGACAAAAAATCTGCAACAGTATCGATTCAGAATCTTTATCCGGGCGCAGAAGCGAATGCTACGATCATAGTCACAAATATTGGAACGATCCCGGTGCAACTCAGTGGCGCCTCACAAGTGCGAGAGTTGGCAGTGAACACGGTAACAAACGTTAATCTGTCAGCGGCCGATGCAAATATGCTAGTTGTTCAGTATACCGCGACGGCCGATACTAAAGCGGGTCAGATGAAGGCATCCGATTCGTCTTCAGAAGCATCAGCCACACTCCTTCAGAACACCAACTTCGTGATCGAAGCCGGAAAAACAATTGAGTTTAACATGCATATCGTACTGAACAAAGATGCGTCCGATGATACGGAAAAGTCGTTGTTCCAGTTTCAGTTTGTTCCAATGTTTATTCAGGCGAATGGGGAGTCCACCAGTGGAGAATCTGCACAAACGGGTAGCGCCGGCGGAGTGCAACCAACTGCAGCGACTACGACAGGGGAGCCCTCCGGTCAAAGTGGAGCCGTAACCGAATCGACGGGAAGCGCTTCGCTGGAAGGACTCACGGTTCAAAACAACGGCATGCTGGGCGCATGGAACGGAAGCGAGGAATATTCCGGTGGATCGAAAGACATCGTTATACCGAATGAGATCGATAACGTTGATATCATCAGGGTGGGTCAAAACACATTTCGCGAAAAAGGTCTTGTATCAGTGGCTTTTCAAGAAGGATGCCAAATAGAACGAATCCATGCCAGGGCATTTCAGGGCAACAGCCTGACAGAGATAGTCTTGCCAGATTCATTAACTAGAATCGATACAAGGGCATTCTATGATAACCCAATAACATCTGTTGTCATTCCAGACGGTGTTACTACAATCGAAAATAATGCCTTCAATAAACTTACAAATATAACGGTGGGAAGCAACTTAACTGATTTAAAATCAGGCGCTATAAATGGCAGTAATGCATTCAGAGATTCATATCTTTCAGAAAATGGAGGTTCTGGTACTTATAAATGGGATGGGAAAAGCTGGATTAAGCAATAAGACTATTC
>DATMYT010000332.1:0-2462 GCA_035560855.1 Negativicutes bacterium
TCAGAATATAAATAGGCTTACCATGTATACCATGGTTGCTGAATATGAGCTAATGGATGGCAAAATCATCCGAGCACCAGAGCAGTCAGGATGCACTCGACGAAAATACGCCATAGGAACTGAAATTCAGATCGGGTATAGTCAAGAAAAACCAGAGCTGTTTACTGTCAAAAATGATTATTCCAGAAAAGCTGCTATGGTGGGAATGAGTATTGTAGGCTTGGCAATGTTTATATTTGGCGTGTTATACGAATTTGGTTAGAGGCAATCAGTTATAGTCAGTATTACGTAATGGGGTGACAATATGATTGGTTTATTGCGCGGGCTACGCTGGGTGGTATGTCTGGGTTATCTGCTACTGGTTTTTGCCATTCTAGCCATTTTGCCTGACGACATTATGGAGGCTGCGGCAATATTATTTGTCATCGTTGGTTTTTGTGGTTATCGAATACTTTTTGTTGGTGATGGTACCAGCATCTTTTGACGGCCATCCTTATCCGGGGTATGGCACCATCAGGGGTATTGCCGGCAGACATGACTGCTTGGGAGCCGCCCATATGATCTCAAAGCAGGCGATTTAATAAATGGAGTAGTGGTAAATGATGAAAACGATCAAGGGTGCGGTGGCAATAGTATGCCTGGGGTTGCTGCTGGTGGCGCTTGTTGCGCCGCAGCAGGCGCTGGCAGCTCCGAAATTATCTTTTAAGCTTATCAACAATCGCTCGGAAACGGTGTGGGTAGCGATTAGCAGTTGGGATTTCGACAAAAACACTTCGTTCACTAGAGGATGGTATACGGTTAAGCCGAATAGCAGTATAACCATCCCGGTCGGTCCCAAGCTCGATTATCCGCAAACTATCTACTTTTATGCCAAATCAAACATCCGGGCGTGGGAAGGCACTTTGGCCGACCTTGGGGAATGTGACGATAGAGTTACGGAAAGAGGTGTCCGTACAGCCACAAAGTTTGAATACTGGGGTGTGGGCGGCTGGCAAGATAGCTGGAAAGATTGGAAAAGGTGCATATTCCTTTCGGTGAGTACTGGCGAGGATGGCAATTTGACATACACATTTGATTAGACCCGTGGTTTTACAGGGATTACGGTGAAAAAAGATAACTTTAGCAATCAGTTGAATGAGATTAAAATACTTTCCGTTTTCAGCTTTCATCATTTCTATGTCTCCCGCAACAACGGGATGGTAAGCGGAAAGCCATTCATTGTTTTGTGATGAAGATAGATGGTTTGCGGAAGGGTGAAGATTCCTGGCCGGATTCGTCCGGGCGCGGGATGATGTTTTCAATTCTCTTCTGTCTCTTTCACGTTTTGACCGATAGGAATCTTGAGGATAAAGGTCGTCCCTTGACCGGGTTCGCTGGTAACGGCAATATCTCCGCCGTGTTTATGAACAATATCGTAACTGACACTCAATCCGAGACCGGTTCCCTTGCCGATTTCTTTGGTAGTAAAAAACGGTTCAAAGATTCGGCTGAGACTTGCCGCCGGAATCCCGCACCCGTTATCGGCGATCGATACGAAAACATGCTCCAAATTCGCCCAGGTTTTGACGTGAATTTCCCCCCCCGCTTCAATAGCCTGGGCTGCATTGAGTATAAGATTCATAAACACCTGATTCAATTGCCCAATGTTACATTTAATCAGCGGAATTTCACCCAAATCTTTGGTTAATTTCGCTTTATATTTGATTTCGTTCCAGATAATATTTATCGTACTTTCAATCCCTCTGTTAATATCCGCCAAGATAATCTCTCTCTCGAATCGTGCAAACCCCTTCAAATCTTTGACAATGTTTTTCACCCGTTCGGCGCCCTCCCTGGTTTCTGCGAGTAGCGCCACTGTGTCTTGCAGAATATGATCAATTTTCAAAGTGCTTTTCGTTGTCTGCAATTGGTCCAAAAGCGAAGCTGTGTCAAACTTTTGCGAATCGATGCCAGCCGCTTGCGCTAGCTGGCGAATGGCGTCTTCCTGGGCTGCAATGTACTGGGACAATCTGTCGCTGTATTTTTGCATTGACTCCAGGTTGCTCAGAATAAAGCCCATCGGATTGTTAATTTCGTGGGCCACGCCAGCCGCCAGCTGGCCGATCGACGCCATTTTTTCTTGTTGGATAACTTGCGATTGGATATTTTTCAGCTCTAAATTGGCGGCAACCAATGCCTGCGTCCGTTCCTCAACCTTACTCTCCAGCAAAGCATGCGCTTCCTGCAAGGCGGCTTCGGCCTGTTTACGCGCGTTGATGTCGGTAAAAAAACCTTCCATGAAGAGTGGTCTTTGCTCCGCGTCATAAATAATCCTGGCCGCGACAGAAATCCAGACTTTTGCTCCACTCTTGCTGAAGAATTGGATTTCATGCCCGCTAACATCGCCCCTTACCCGGATGGCGTCAAGAAAAGCCTCGCGTTCTTCCGAGTGCACATACAATTGTCGTTTGATATCTGTTATG
>DATMYT010000333.1:0-4825 GCA_035560855.1 Negativicutes bacterium
GTTACAGGCTGCATACAAACCCTTGTTGTTTCCTCAGGATGATGAGCGGGAACTATGGAAAATCGTCAAGGCTGCAGACAAGATCTGCGCTTATCTAAAATGCGTGGAGGAACTAAAATCGGGAAATCAGGAGTTTACAAAGGCGGAGCGGAGTATTCGAGCCGAGATTGATAACATGGAAGCTTCCGAAGTGAAGTATTTTATGGAATATTTTGTGCCAAGTTTTGGGTTGGCGTTGGATGAGTTGAACTAGTATAAAGAAACCCCTTTCTCTTGACATAGAAAAGGGGTTCCTTTATACTTCGATACATACCGACGGTCGGTTTGTTTTGGAGGACGTATGGCTAAAAAAGAAGCAAAAGAACAACGTGTTGAAGAATTGATTCAGGCTGCCGTGGATGAATTTACGGAGAAAGGCTATGACGGTGCTTCCATGTCGTCAATAGCTGGACGCGCCGGAGTCAGCAAGGGTGGCTTGTACCATCATTTTCGCAGTAAAGCGGAAATTTTGATGGCGGCTAACCATAAGCTGTTGGAACCTATTGTAGGCATGGTGGAACGGGCTTGTCAGGCGAGCAGCTCGCGTGAAGGTTTACGGCTATTTGTCCGTGAGTATATTTCGTACTGGGATGCACACGCCAGGGAATTGTCTTTTTTTCTCATGTCCTTATCAAAAGCCATGTTGTGGCCGGAACTGTGGCCGGAATATGAAACGGAAATGGAAAGCGTGATTGATACTATGGCGGGTGTGTTTCGGAAGGGTGTTGAAAGCGGCGAGTTTCTGCCCCATGATTCAAGGGGCAGTGCAGTTACTATGCTGTTGGCGCTTGATGGCGCACTAGCCTATCGAGTGTTGGATAAAAAGCTTGAATTGGCGCAGACAATTCGCCACTTTGAAGAAAAATTTATTGATTCATTGGAGACTGCGCCGCAATGAAAGTTCAATGGCTAAAAAATCTGCTGAAAAGAAAAAATGGGTTTGTTGTAGAGCGTGCCGCCTGCGAGGATGGCGCCCCTCTAATCGAACTGAAGAATGTAGTCAAGTCTTTTGAAGTCGAGGCGGGGACTTTCTTTGCCCTGCGCGGGCTTGATCTTTCCGTTCGATGCGGTGAATTCGTGGCGGTTGTGGGCAAGTCCGGCAGCGGAAAATCCACTATGATCAATATGATCACCGGGATCGATCGGCCAACCTCCGGTGAGGTTTTCATTGGCGGGGTGGCGGTACATGAGCTGACAGAGAATCAACTGGCGATGTGGCGCGGTCGCAATATCGGCGTGGTATTTCAGTTTTTTCAATTGTTGCCGACGTTGTCGGTGCTTGACAATATTGTACTGCCGATGGATTTTTGCAATTGTTACGAATCGGAGGAACGGCCACGACGGGCGATGGAGCTGCTGGAAATGGTCGGACTGGCTGATCAGGCGAATAAACTGCCGACGGCTTTGTCAGGAGGGCAGCAACAGCGGGCTGCAATCGCGCGGGCGCTAGCCAATGACCCGCCGATTCTGGTGGCGGATGAACCAACCGGAAATCTCGATTCAGCTACTGCGGATGCAGTCTTTATATTGTTTGAAAAAATGGTGGCTGAGGGTCGGACAATCCTGATGGTAACGCATGACAACGACCTGGCCCGCCGAGTGCAGCGCGCCGTTCATGTATCGGACGGCAGAATCGTGAGCGATCATGGGTAAGACCATCTGGAAAAAAATATTCAACGATCTGTGGTTCAACAAGACGCGGACAATACTCGTTGTTCTGTCAATTGCAGTAGGCGCGGCAGCTATTGGGACCATTGCCGGCGGGCACATCGTTTTTTCCCGTGATCTGCAGGAAAGTTTCAATTCCATCAGCCCTGCAAACATTACCATTTTTTCTGACCCCTTTGATGAAGATATGGTAGCGTCCGTGCGCAAGATCCGCGGCGTCCGTTCCGCCGATGGGCGCCGGACGGTATCGGTTCGTCTGCAATCGCCGACAGGGGTCTGGAAGCAGATGAATCTGACAGTGATCTCTGACTATACTGATATCCGGGTAAATAAGCTTAAACTTATGGAGGGCGCCTGGCCGCCGCCGGATAAAGGCGTATTGTTCGAGCGATCCTCGCTGGCGGGATTTCCGGTGAAGGTAGGGGATGCCCTTACCGTGGAGGCTCCAGACGGAAAAAAGCGGACATTGAAAGTGTCGGGGCTCGTTCATGACATCAGCCAGATTCCTTCGTTTTTTTCCGGCGTAGTAAACGGGTATATCACGTTCAACACGCTGGAAGCTTTGGGCGAAGCCCGTGAACTGGACACCATGGTGGTACAGACGGCCAACAATCCGGAGGATAAAGTCGGTTTGGCGCTCTTGGGCCGGCAGGTGTGGGATAAGATAGAAAAAGGCGGCCGCAAGGTGTACTGGACAACTGTGTTGCCGCCAGGCGAGCATCCGCTGCAAACTGCATTTAACGCGATGCTGTTTTTACTTACCACAATGGGCGTGCTGGCGCTATTGCTAAGCGGTTTTTTGTTGGTAAACACCATTACCTCGATTCTGGCCCAACAGATGCGTCAGATCGGCGTTATGAAAACCATCGGCGGCAGAACCAGGCAGATTTTTGCCCTGTATATCGGGTCGGTGCTTTGCTATAGTCTGTTGGCGCTCGTCGTTGCGGTTCCTCTCGGTGCTTTGGGCGCCCGACTGTTGACCTACACCCAGGCTGATATAGCGAATATTGAAGTCAAGGGGTTTCAAATTGTGCCGGAAGTAGTACTGCTGCAGGCAGTGGTGGCTATTCTGATTTCCGTGCTGGCGGCGTTTATTCCGTTGTGGCGGGGGACGCAGATTCCGGTACGGGTGGCTTTGAATTCTTACGGCATTGGAACGGGGCGCGCCGGCCGTCTTAGCCATATGATCGATGATCGGGTGGATCGTTTAATTGGGCGCTTTGACAGTTTATCAAGGCCTTTGCGGCTATCGCTACGAAATACTTTTCGCCGCAAAGGCCGATTGGGGTTGACACTGGCGACGCTGACAATGGCCGGCGCCATTTTTATCGCGGTTTTTTCCGTCAGCCAGTCCATCCAGGTCACAACTGAAGAAATGTTTAACTACTTTGACTACGATGTTGGGTTGGTTTTCAGCAAAGTGCACCGGGTAGACCGAATTGAGCAGGAAACACTGTCCGTGCCGGGAGTGGTGGATGTGGAATGCTGGGGATATTCCATCGGGCGGATCTTGCGAAATTCTCGTGATGAGAATGACAGCGAGCAGTTATTTATCTACGGACCGAATGCAGATACCCGGATGATAAGACCTCAGATGGTGAGCGGGCGCTGGCTGTTGCCGGACGACGAGAACGCATTGGTCATCAACACGGATGTCGTAAAGAAAATACCAACGCTCGCACCTGGAAGTATAATCACCCTCAAGCTGGCCGGGAAAAAAACGGAGTGGACAATCGTGGGGGTAACCAAAAGCGTTATGGCCGGTCCAACCGGATATATCAATTATCCGTACTTTGGCCGTTCCGTACGTGAAACCGGCAGAGCTAACAGTGTACAGGTAAAAACGGTGCAGCATGATGGCGAGTCTCAGGTGAAAATAGCGCGTGACATTGAACTACACATGAAAAAAATCGGGCTGCGAGTTAATTTTATCCAGACAACGCAGGAACTGAAAGAAATGATTCTAGCCCAGTTTAATGTCCTCGTAACGTTTCTTTTGATTATGGCTGCGCTGCTCGGAATCGTCGGCGCTCTCGGATTGGCAGGAACCATGAGCATCAATGTGGTGGAACGGACGCGTGAAATTGGCGTTATGCGGGCAGTGGGAGCCGGAAATCGAGATATATTGCAACTGGTGATGGTGGAAGGCGTGATGATTGGCTGCCTCAGTTGGGCCATGGGATTGGCGCTGTCACTGCCGGTCAGCAAATTTATGAGTGATCAGGTTGGAATTTTATTCATTCAATCACCGCTGACTTTTCGGTTTTCTTTCTTTGGCGCATTGATTTGGTTGGTCGTTATACTGGTGGCGTCGATGCTTGCTACATGGTTGCCGGCCCGCAATGCATCGAGGGTCAGCGTCCGTGAGTCACTCAGCTACGAATAACAGGAGGGACGACGATTTTGATACGAGAAGAATTCGCGGCATTACAAGATAAAATTAAAAAGTGGCCAAAGTGGCGGCGAAGGATGCTAATCGGAGGTGTGGTCGCGCTGACGGCATTTGGCGTATGGCGTTGGCTGGCGGGGCCGTCTGATGCCGACAAGCAAAAACTTTCTACGATCAAGGCCGATCCACGAGTCGTTTGTGAAGGAATTGTCGTACCGGTGCGTTATGCTTCGATGAGTCTGCAGCTATCCGGAGTTGTATCAGAGATTCTAGTGGCGGAAGGGGAGTACGTCCAACCGGGGCAGTTGCTGGTAAAATTAGCCAGTGATGATCTGCGGGCAAAGGCTGATAGCGCCCGTGCCAATTATCTGAAGGAGTCAACCGGCTCCCGTGAGCAGGAAATCGCCATGAAAAAAGCGGTAATGGAACAGGCAGCCGCAAGCATGGAACAGGCGAGAAGCGACTTCCAGCGCATGGAGAGTCTGCATGAACAGAAGGCAGTGTCGCGGCAGGAATTCGATAAGAGCAGGACAGCTTGGCTGAAAGCATCGGCTGACTGGGAACATGCCAAAGCTGACTATGAAATGGCTCGCGCCGGTTCACGCACAGAAACGATTGCGGCGGCGCAGGCCGATGCAGCGGCGGCTTCCGCCGCCGTCGGACAGACAGTGCTTCGCGCACCATTTGCCGGGACCGTCGCCTATCTCGACCACAAAGTGGGTGAATATG
>DATMYT010000334.1:0-8463 GCA_035560855.1 Negativicutes bacterium
GATATACCGGATAAGAAGGCGGGAATTTCGTTGCCGCCGGAGGTGCAGCGGAATATTGGCGAAATACCGGAGCGGGCAGCTAAGCCAAAAGTCTTGTCACCGGCCTATCTAACCGAGTATTCTTCCTGCCCGAGACGGTACTATTATGCTCATATTTGCCGGATGCCTGCGGCTGGAGAGGTCAGAGCGCAAAAGCCCTCAGGGAGCAATGCCGAAGCCGCATTGGACATTGCACCCCAACAACTGGGGATTGCGTTTCATAGATTTCTGGAATTATTGCAGGGTCGTGAGGCTTGGAGGGAATCGTTGATGCAGGCGTTGCAGGAAACCCTGCCGCCGGAGCTGTGCCGGCAGGCTGAGGGGGTCATGGGGGAATGGGCCTCCCGGTATGCGGACAGTTCCCTATTCGCCGAAGTTTGTTCCATAAAGGAAGATCGGCGGGAGTGGGGATTTCAGTACCGTCTGCTGCAGCAGCAGGGTTTGCTGCCGACCCTCTGGCTGTCAGGACAGGTGGATCGGGTGCTGTTTTATCCAGACGGGACGCTGGGCATCCTCGACTATAAGACGGATCATATGGACGAACCTTCAGTGCAGAAAAAAATCGCCCGTTACCGACTCCAGCTAACAGGATATGCGCTGGCGGCAAGGGCGATGTTTGGCAAAAAGGTTCGGGATGTAAGGCTTTATTTTGTCCGTACGGGAGAAGCGGTGCCGGTTGAGGCCGGATTGGAGGCACTGGCGTCAGCGGAAAAAGAGCTACGGGCAATCGCCGAATTTATCCGCAGTCATCGCGAAGAAACCGACTACGCCTGTGAATGTTCTCATTGTCCGTACTGTCCGTTTCAGGCGATTTGCTTGCAGTAATAGCCTGTTACAACGTATAGGTATCACCGGGATTCATGATATGAACAGGGAGATTGAAGCGGGTTGCTACATCTTTTTTGAAAGCTTCCGGCGACTGCGCGATGAGCGGCCAGGTATTGTAATGCATAGGAATAACCATTTTTGCTTTAATCATATTGGCCGCTTCCGCGGCATCGGAGGGACCCATGGTGAAGTTGTCGCCGATGGGGAGCAGCGCGATGTCGATCGATTCCAGCCGCCCCAATAGCGCCATGTCACTGAATAGGGCGGTATCGCCAGTATGATAGACGGTTTTGCCATAAAAATTGACAATAAAGCCGGAGGCGTGGCCGCCGGGGATGCCGGACCCGTGAAAGGCGGGCGTAATCCTGACAAAGCCAAAATCGAAGTTGTGTTTGCCTCCCAAATGCATTGCATGGGCCCGGGCGCCTTTTTCGATACAGGCGCGGGCGATTTCAGCAGTGGCGATGACGGTGGCGCCGGTTCGTTTGGCAATGCTGATCGCATCTCCCAGATGATCTTCGTGACCATGGGATACCAGGATGTATTGGCAATCGATTTCTTCAGCGGTTGCCGCCGCCGCCGGATTGCCAGTTAGAAAAGGATCAAAAACAATGGCGTTTTTTCCTTCTCGGAGCGCAAAACAGGCGTGACCCAAAAATTTTAGTTCAGGCATTTTCGAAACCTCCTACAAAAATGATGCTGCTATATTGATTCGACTTACAAAATAAATCCCCTTTTCATGACGGGGGATTTATTCTTTCGACAGCGAATACTTAACAGTATCAAGATCGAACCCGGCAAAAGGAGCAAGTTATCATGTTTGATGCTTACCGGAGAGATATAAGATACCTGCGGGTTTCCGTCACTGATCGTTGCAATTATCGCTGTAGCTATTGCGTTCCGCCAGAAGGCATGCAATGGCTTGATGCGGCGGATATCTTGACAGATGCAGAGATTGTGCGCGTTTTATCGGCACTGGGCCGAGTGGGTGTAGCCAAGGTACGCTTAACGGGAGGAGAACCGTTGGCTCGTCCGGGATTTGTGGAACTGGTACGAAAAATTAAGGCGACCGGCGTGATTGATGATCTCTCGGTAACCACCAATGGCAGTATGCTGGCGCAATATGCGATGGCGCTGAAAAAAGCCGGCATAAACAGGGTAAATATCAGTCTGGATACCATCGATCCGTTACGATTCCGAGAATTGACCTGTGGCGGAGATGTCCGCGATGTGTTGGCGGGAATTCAGGCGGCGATCGAGGCAGGATTGGCCCCGGTCAAGCTCAATGTGGTCTTGACAGAGGCCGTGGACGAAGAGGACTTGAAATATTTTCGCGAACTGGTTCACGAAAAGCCAGTATCGGTCCGATTCATCGAATATATGCCATCGCATCGTTGTCGGGTCCGATCCGGCATGACGGTGACTTCCGTGACGGAACATTTGAAAAAACTGGGTTCCGGCGAGTTGGCTCCGCCCAAACAAAGTCCTTGCGGCTGCGGACCCGCTCACTACCTGCAGGGAGAATCGGATCAGGGAACGTATGGATTTATTGCCCCCATCTCAAAAGGATACTGTGATCAATGCAACCGGATTCGGTTGACGGCGGACGGTCGTTTGCGTCCCTGCTTGCTGGCGGATTCGGAATTTGATTTGCGTACGGCGCTGCGACGGGGCGCAACAGATGAAGAAATAGTGGACGTGTTTCAGCAGGCTGTCCTGAGCAAGCCTTCGTCGCATCATTTGGCGGAAGAGGACGCGCAAGCTTTTCAGGGGCGGACAATGTCTCAGATCGGCGGCTGAGAAGAAGAAAACCCTTAGCAGGATTTTCCATGTTCGCAGCGAATGTAGTAGCAATCACCAAAAAAACGCAACATGCGTATGACGGGAGATTTTTGCAGGAATGGTCATAGAAGTTCGTTTCTTTGCGTCGCTTCGCCGATATACTCCGGCTGATCCGAGCGGCATCATTTCGGTCGATGTGCCGGACAATCTTTCAGTGGATGAATTATTGCAGCAAATGGAGGTAAATTCGGTGGATGTAGGTAACGTTTTGCGTAACGGCAAAGAGGGAACGTTGGCTACGCATCTTTCGGACGGTGATCGACTGGAACTGTTTCCTGTTAACGGGAACTCCTGATGGAAAAGGAACTGACTCATTTCAATTCGTCCGGAAGGGCCCGGATGGTCGATGTAACGGATAAAAATGAAACTGACCGAGTAGCCGAAGCCGCCGGTCGAATTGTGATGTCGCCGGAAACATTGTCCCGGATTGAAGCCGGGACAATTGGTAAGGGCGATGTGTTGGCGGTCGCTCAAGTCGCGGGAATTATGGCGGCAAAAAAAACATGGGAACTCATCCCAATGTGTCACCCCTTGCTTCTAAGCGGAATTGATATTTCGTTTTCGATTGATCGCGCTGCGGTAGCTGTTGAGATTCGCGCAAGCGTGAAAACGACCGGACGGACCGGCGTGGAGATGGAATCGCTGTCAGCGGTGGCGGGTGCTGCCCTGACGATCTATGATATGTGCAAGGCGATTGATCGAGGGATGTGCATCGAAAACATCCGGCTACTGCGTAAATCTGGCGGCCGGAGCGGCGCTTATGCGCGGGAAGGCGAGTAAAATGCAGGGGAAAATAGTGGCTGTATGCACCAGTGCGAAAAAAGGCGAACGCAAGGTGGATGTGGGAACGGCATTATTGGTAGAGGGATTAGGCATGGAGGGCGATGCGCATGCGGGTTTTGCTCATCGCCAGATTAGCCTGCTTGCCACGGAAAGCATTGAGAAAATGAAACAGAAATGTGCTGAACTCGTGCCTGGAGATTTTGCCGAGAACCTGACGGTGGAGGGCTTAAATTTGCCAGGATTGCCGGTGGGAACCGTTCTCCATGTCGGGGAGGCGATCCTGAAGGTAAGCCAGATCGGCAAGGAATGCCATCAAGGCTGCGCCATCAGGGAGGCCGTAGGCGACTGTGTGATGCCACGGGAAGGGATTTTTGCCACGGTGGAACGTGGCGGACGCGTCTCTCGCGGTGATGTGATCGAGGTACTCAAAAATGTTTAGCATTGGCATTATTACAGCCAGCGATAAGGGATCACGCGGAGAACGGGAAGACACCAGCGGGCATCTGATTGCGACGATGCTACGTGAACTCGGGGAAATCAAAAGTTATAAAGTGCTTGCTGATGATGCTGACCTTATAAGCCGTGAAATGATTTTGATGGCGGACACTCTTGGGTTGGACCTGGTTCTAACTACCGGCGGAACAGGACTGGGACCGCGAGATGTGACGCCGGAGGCAACACTGGCGGTGGTGGACCGGCAGGTTCCCGGTATTGCCGAGGCCATGCGGGCAAAGTCGATGGAGATTACTTCGCGCGCGATGCTGTCACGGGCCGTGGCCGGCATGAGAGGCAGGACGCTCATCATCAATTTGCCTGGGAGCCCCAAAGGCGTGCAGGAGTGTCTGGAAGTCATACTGCCGGCGTTGGAACATGGACTCGCCATCATGAAGGGCGAGGCGACAGAATGTGCCCGCCACTAAAGTTGACAAAATGAAAAACATCTGATAAATTTAAAAATAACTTCATCATCATAAATGCGATGCGCGGGAGAAGTAGGCGGGAGAAGTTCTTCAGAGAGCCGGGGGTTGGTGCGACTCGGTGAATGGACCAGCTGAAATACACCTGCAAGCAGCAGGCCGAAAAGATTTGAGTAGGCTGTGCCGGAACGCCTCCGTTATCAAGGGCTTAGAGTATCGGACGTATCGTCCTGTACTTGAAGGAGAGTGGCTTGCAAGGCAAGCAGGGTGGTACCGCGGTGATTAATTCCCGTCCCTGATTTTTAGGGGCGGGATTTTTATATTCATTTCGCTCCCATACATCAGTCGTGACGGGGAGAAAAACCGCAAGCAAGAGTAGGATGGTAGAAAGGCGGTAGAAAGGTAGCAAGGTTGTAGCACAGAAGGATAGGAACAGGTCCAGGTAGAATGGTAGAAAAGAAGTTGGAAGGGGAAATGAAATCATGATTATTGTAATGAACGCAGGAGCAGTCCAGGCGGATATTGACCGGGTCGTGAACAAGGTTACGGAAAGAGGTCTGAAGGTGCATTTGTCGGAAGGCCGGTTTGTCACCATCATCGGCGTAGTTGGCGACAAAAAAATGTTGCAGGACGTTCCTCTGGAAGCCATGCCTTGCGTCGAAAAAATCGTGGCGATTACCTCCGGATATAAATTGGCTAGTCGTCAGTTCAAACCGGAAAACACGGTGATTGACGTGGGCGGGACCTTGATCGGCGGCGACCGATTGGTTGTGATGGCCGGACCGTGTGCTGTCGAAAGCCGGGAGCAACTGCTGGAATCAGCGAAAATTGTGAGAGCAGCGGGAGCTGATTTTTTGCGCGGCGGCGCATACAAGCCCCGCACTTCCCCTTACTCTTTCCAAGGGCTGGAGGAGGAAGGACTGAAATTTTTAGCCGAAGCGCGGGAAGTCACAGGCTTGAAAATTGTCACGGAAGTGGTCGATCCCTTTTCGGTGCCGGTAGTTTGTGAGTATGCGGATGTTTTGCAGATCGGTGCGCGTAACATGCAAAATTTTCAGTTACTCAAAACTGTGGGACGCGCAGGAAAGCCGGTTCTGCTGAAACGCGGAATCGCGGCGACTATTGACGAATGGCTCAATGCTGCAGAATATATTATGAACGAGGGAAATTATCAGGTAATCATGTGCGAACGGGGTATCCGGACCTTTGAAACCGCGACGCGTAACACTCTCGATCTCAGTGCGGTGGCGGTCCTGAAACAGCATTGTCACCTGCCGGTGATTGTTGACCCCAGCCACGGAACAGGTCATTGGAAACTGGTTCGGCCGATGGCCAGAGCGGCTGTGGCAGCCGGAGCTGACGGATTGATGATCGAAGTGCATCCAAAACCGGATGAAGCGCTGTCGGACGGTATGCAGTCCCTGACACCGGAAAACTTCTCGGGTCTGATGGACGAGGTCAACAAAATTGCCCAGGTGATGGGGCGCAATCAGTCATGAAAACCACGCAGGTCGCCATTCTGGGGTTGGGTCTAATCGGCGGTTCCTTGGGACTGGCGCTGAGGGCCATCCGAAGTGAAAAAATTCATGTGACAGGATATGCGCGAAGGGCAGAAACTGGCGAAATGGCTATTTCGATGGGCGTCGTGGACTCAATGGCGGCGACGCCCGCCGAGGCCGTTGCCGAAGCTGATTTTGTCTTCCTCTGCACACCGGTGTTGCAAATGCTTCCCATGGCTCAGGCTGTGTTGCCCCGGATGAAACAAGGTGCGGTCCTGACGGATGCCGGCAGTACCAAACGCTGGTTTGCCGAAGCACTGCGACCTTTGTTGCCGACGGGCGTTCTTTATATTGGCGGGCACCCGATGGCCGGCAGGGAGAGAAGCGGCTTGGAAGCAGCTGTGCCGGATTTGTTTTTGAAGAAGTGGTATCTTTTTACGCCGTCGCCTGACGCTCCTGCAGCCATTGTGTCGGAATTGCGCCGTCTGATTGGCCTGACCGGGGCGATGACGGCCGTCCTGGATGAAAAAAAACATGACCAGATTACAGCAGTGATCAGCCATGTACCTCATGTTGCAGCAGCCGCGCTGGTACATTTGCTGAAAAAAGAAATGAACCCGGCTGAAACAGCCCGGTTCATTGGGGGAGGCTTTCGCGACACAACGCGAATTGCCTCTTCTGATGCCGATATGTGGGCGGACATTTGCATGACGAATCCAGAAAACATTGCCGCCGGGCTCGATGAGATGGCTGCGGTGTTGGCGGAGGTGTCCCGGATGATTCGAGCCGGAGATCGAGCGGGTATACATACTTATTTCAGCGAGGCGAAGCGGCTGCGGGATACAGTGCTTGCTCAAGAAAAATCAGCGGGAGAATAGGGCCCGCTCATCTTGTAACTCTGTCCCAGTTGGCATTGATAATGGTGGCCATCAGTTTTTTTCCTGAGATATCGTAGTGTAGGCCATCAATAGCGAACCGATCGGGCAGCTCACCGCTTTCATCGACAAAATGCGGATAAAGATCAATATAGTAAGGTTGCTGTCGAATATACGCATTTACGGACAAAAGTTCCTGTTGCCAGTAGGAGGCGGTTTCTTCGCTGAAAGTGCGGTGGATAGCGTCCGGATTAATTGGTGGCATCGTCAGAAAAATGGGGCGGATGCCATTGGCCAGACATTTGTCTCGGATGGTCTGAAGGTTGCGGATTACGCTTTCGGCGTCCACCCCGGCCCGTAGGCTGTTGGCGCCGGTCATAATGATCAGAAAGCGCGGTCGGAAGGGCAGCACATCAGCATCAAATCGCGCGGTTGTTGTTTCCGCCGTATCGCCGCTACGCCCCAGATTATACGTGGGGAAATTTAGATAAGTCTGGTAGTCATAGGCCCAATCCGCCGGCGAATAGGAGATGGCGCCGCCCCCGTGAGTGATGCTGTCGCCAAAAGTCGCGGCATAGTTTCCATGCCGGAGATCAACCTCAAACGCGGCAACATCGGACCATACTCCGAGTGGTTCGCCATCGGAGGTAAGGCCTCTGACTCTATAGTAATAGAGTCCCGGCTGAAGGCGGGGCAACTGATCATAGCAGGCGAATCCGATCGCTCGCGAACTCCAGATGCGATGGCGTGACGGGGTTGTTCCATTAGGGTTTTCGGGTGCGGTCCGGGTGAGTTCCACTTCATAGACAGCGGTTTCCTTTAGGGGAATCCATGTGTAAACGGGGTACAACAGATCAGCGGTATCTTTTTTGCCCAGTTCAGAGGTAATGAGCGGCTTTAGCGGCTCTGTTTTTTTGTGATCTACCAGAAGTCGCTGCACGTCGGAAAAAACACCAATAGGGTTTCCTTTGACATCCAAGCCGCGAACCCTCCAGTACAGGGGGTTCGCAACGATGTTGCGCAAGTCGGGATTGTAACCGTTGACAAAGACTTCTCGTGAGGCAAAAATACGATATTCCGAGGCGTCAATTCCATTGGGATTTTCGGGCGACCGATCCAAAAATTCGATCTCATAATACACTGCGTTGGGAATTACTGACCAGGTGAGAATCGGCTGCGGGCCGACGGTTTTTTCCGAAGGAGCATTGATGTCTGAGCGTGGTTTGACTGCGGCGAATTCGGTTATCCGGTCAGGGAGCGCATTATTTAAAATAATAGGTTCGGACCAGATTCCCAGAGGGTGACGCAGAAGGCCGACTGCCGATACGCGCCAAAATGTCTGGAAAGGAAAGTCCTGGGCAAGCGTCCATTGATTTTGCAGGGTTCGAAATCGCATGAGACGCAAAGCCGGAGGGCCAGAACTGGTGTCAGTGGTCGGCGGACGGCTGAGCACTTCAATTTCATAATAAGCAGGGTAGGGCAGACGTTGCCAAGAGAGCACCGTTTCATTGCCGCCCTGCCCTACTGCGATGGTCGGGCGAAAGCTGCTAAAACCAAAGATGTCAACAATTTCGACCAACACAATGGCCGATAATACCGTAATCATTAGAAGGAGGATGTTCCTCTTTGTCTTCAAATTCCGCCACCCCGCTTTTGGGCTTAATATTAGAATCAAAAATC